>JBFOLW010000097.1:0-5696 GCA_040830305.1 Erythrobacter sp. | reverse complement strand
TCTCGGGCTACTATTCGAACCTCGACGCCGACACCGCTCTGCAGCAACTGGCAGAAACGAAGATGCTTGGCATCTCGCTCTACGCCAGCGCGAAGACCGAAGATGGCTTCGTCGTCGATGGCCAGGTCAGCCTTACCGACCTCGATGTCGACACGGCGCGCACCGTCTCCTTCCTCAGCGGGTCGCAGACCCTGACGAGCCAGAGCAGCAACAGCGGTTTCGCAGCTGCACTGGGGATCTCCTACGATTTCGAAGGCGATTTCGGTACGGTCTCGCCGGGCATCGAAGCCCGCTATGTCGACCACTCTTTCGGTCCCGTGACGGAAACGGGCGGCACGCTCGCCCTGACCATCAACCGTCCGGACTTCGAGAGCTTCCAGGGTCGTATCGGCGTCGATTACCAGAAGGTCAGCGGCGCGTTCCAGCTCGATGCCAACCTCGACTTCGTGCACGAGTATGAAGACGGGCCGGCCGTATTCTCGGCACAGTTCGCGAACGGCACCGGCCCGGGCGTACTGTTCGCTCTGGCAGGCCAGGACAAGAACTGGGCAGAGGCCGGGCTTTCGGCCAAGATCGATGCCGGTCCCGCGACGCTGGGTCTCGGTTTCGACACCACGATCGGGCGGACCAACGCAAGCGCGCAGACCTATCGCGCGACCGCGACGATCAAGTTCTGATCCAACACCGCGAGAATTCGCACATCGGGAGGGGCCGTCCGGGAAACCGGGCGGCCCCTTTCTCTTGCGCGATTGCGTTTCGGGCTCCCGCGCCAGCCCTTTCTTGGAACCGGGAGGCGGCGGCCCCCGTTGGCCAGACAAATGGAGTTTAACAAATGAAACACTTGCCAGCAGGTGCGGCCGCCATCGCGCTCGCCGCAAGTGGCGCTTCCGCCGATCCCGGCAATCGCGATAGCAGGGCAACGATTGCAGCCGATCGCAGCCCGCCAGCGGTACAGGTGGCTGTACAAGAGAGACGGCCCTCCCCGGAATTGCGTCCCGAGGAAAGAATGCAGGGGGCCTCAGGCGGGAAGCCACACGGGCTCGTTCGCGTAAGCGTGGAATCCGGCGACGGCAAACAGCGGGTCGATCCAACGCAGCGGCTGAACTCCCTTTCGGCTGCAGCATCCGAAATTCCGGCTTCTGGCAAGGGCCGCCAGCCGAAGGGCGGCGACAGGAGCGTGGCGGTTATCGCAGGGTGCCCTCCGGGTTTCACAAGCCGCAAGAACGGCTGCCTGGCACCAGACCAATCCGCTCGGCCCACCACCGGTACCGTTTTCTGGAACGGCTACGAATATGGTCCGGACCTGTTGGGGGTTGCCAACTATGGTCCGGGGCGGTTCCTCTACGAAAGTGGCTACCTTCTGCGCCGGGAAGGTGAAACCGGGATCGCGGGATACATTCCCTTGCTCGGCGGAGCGCTGGCGATCGGCAATCCCTGGCCCGTTCGATATGAGAGCCCCGAACTCCCCGACTATTATGTAGACTATTTCGATCTCGGGTCCCGCGACGCCTACCGCTTTGCCGACAACGTGATCTACCGGGTCGATCCCGACAACACGGCGATCACCTCGATCGCGGCCTTGCTGACGGGTGACGAGTTCGAGGTCGGACGCCCCATGCCATCCGGCTACGAGGTGTATAACGTCCCCTATTCCTTCCGTAATCAGTATGCGGACGCGGCCGATGCCTGGTACCGTTACTCGGATGGCTATGTGTATCGCATCGATCCCCAGACGCAGGTGGTGACCGCAGCCATCGCCCTGCTGATGTGAGAGGATGGGCATGATCGATCTACGATTGGCAATGCGTCGTATCGCCGCCCCATTGTTGTTGCTCCTTGCCAGCAGCTGCAGCGGGAATGGCGAGGACGACGCGGACGTGGCGACGCAGGACGACGGTATCCAGACGATCGCGGCCGGGCTGGCAACATCGGAGGAGCTGGGCATCATGCAGGACGCGCTCGCGCAATCAGAGCTTGCGGGCGTCTTCGATGGCCCTGCCAGCTATTCGATACTCGCCCCGACCGATGCGGCGTTCGAGGCCCTCGGCGATCCGAAAACGACGCTCTTGGAGAATGATCAGCGTCCGCTGCTCGTCGCAATCCTGCGCGATCACTTGCTCCCAGGACACATCACTCCGGAAGCGATCGAGGCGGCGCTGGCCGAGCAGGGAGCGCCAGTGACGATGACCACCCTCGGCCAGGCAGAAGTCACCTTCGCCAAATCGGGCGACTCTCTCACCGTCACGCGGGAATCCGGACAGACCGCGGCGCTCACCGGGACCGCCGTGGCCGCCAGCAATGGCGTTGTCATCCCGATCGACCGGATACTGCTGCCCCCGAAGGGCTGACGCGCATCAGTAATCGCGGCTGATCTCCGCAACCACGCTTTCGCGCCCTACGGTCGAGACCGCCGCGAGCAACGATAGCCAACTGGTCACGCGAAACTCGACCTCGGTCGCGCTGTAGCCGCGTCCGTCGGTGATGATCTCGGCATAGAATCGCCGTCCGAAATTCTTGCCCAGCGCCACCCCCGTGCCGCGGCTCAGTGCAGGATCGGCGCTGACGATGCGCAAGCGGTCGAGGCCGATCGCACTGCGCAGCTGGTTGATCGGGTCCATGCCTCCGCCGCCGCGCAGGCTGGCAACCGCAGCGCCGAGCTGCAGCGCATCGGTCGCGGATAGGCTGGTCACCGACCCTCCGAACAGCAGGCGCGCCAGCAGCTCTTCTTCGGGCAATGCGGGACTGGAACTGAAGGCGATTTCCGGTTGCGTTGCGCTGCCCCGGACGGTCGCTTCGACCGTCAGCCCGTCCCTCTCGGTTTCGGCCCGGATGTCGAGCCGCGGGTCGATCGGCACGCTCGCGTCGAAATCGATTTCGCCGCGCGTCAGCTCGAACCGGGTTCCGGCAAAGGTATAGGCTCCCCTCCCCCCCTCGGCGCTCCCGCCGATCCGTGGGTCATCGGTGGTGCCGCGCAGGTTGATGTCTGCCGACCATTCGCTGTCCAGGCCCATCCCGTCGACATCGATCCGGCTCTCGGCCTGCGCGTCGATGAGATAACGCCAGGGCCGCGACGGCGCGGCGCGCGGCGCGCGATTGGCCGGTGCGTTGACCTCGCGAGTGGCGATCTGGGGAAGGCGCAGGTCGTCGGCCGCCGCGCCCAGCCGCCAGCTCGCCCGGTCGACCCGGACACGGCCGGCGATCGTGCCGCCAAGCCCGTTCGACACAATCCGCAATGGCCCGGTAATCGTGGCGCTCAACCCGCCGGTATCGAGGAGCCGTGCGTTGCGGGCTGATGCGCGCAAGTCGATGATGGGGCCGCGGATTTCGAGCATCCGTCCCTCGACCGTCTCGCCCAGCGTTTGCAGGTCGACGATCCCGCTGCCGCTCACGCTGCCGCCGCCAGCCGGAGTCCCGGAAAAGCGCGACAGCTGGAGGCGCGACCCGCGGAACCGGCCGCGAACGGCAAGCTCGCGAATATCCGTACCCGACAGCGAGCTGCGCAGTTGCAGGGCATCGCCCGAAATCGAACCTCGCACAGTAGGATCTGCCAGCGTCCCCGTCGCATCCGCGGCAATCGCGATCGGGCCGGTGATATCGAATGTATCGAGCGCGGCGAGCCGCCACAGGCTTTCGGCAGCGCCCCGATATCGCAGCTGCGCAAACAGGTTGCCGGCCCGCAGGCGGTCGAGCAGCATGCCCCCTCCCGGCAATCCGGTGATGCGGGCCTGCGCGCGGCCGCGCTGGATGTCCTCGTTGCGGAGCAGCGCGCGCGCCTCGAGCTCGTCTTCGGAGAGCCGCGCAACCAGCGCGACATCGACCGGCCGCGACGTCAGCACGAGTCCCGAACGCGTCAGGCCGTCGATCTTCACCTTGGCTTCGCCTACCGGCAGCCTGTTGACGCCGGTGCGATAGGCAACCGTCCCCGAGATCGTCCCGCCCAGACCGGTGTCGGGCCGCACTATGTCGATCAGCGACAGTGGCATTTGCGCCAGCTTGAAATCGAAATCGAGATCGCCGCTCCCGAATTCGCCGGAGGCGATGAGTCCTCCGTCGCCATACGACACCTGCGTCGGCGCCAGCCGCCAACCGCCGCCGTCGAGGCTGGTCAGCACCGCTCGGCGCGGCATGGAAATCTGTCGACCGATGAACTCGCCCTGGAGTGCCACCGCAAGGCGTCGGGGCTGGATGCGGGCGTTGAGATCGAGCACGAAACGTCCGCTGCGCCGGCCGGCCAGCGAAGCATCGAGCTTGCCCACTCCGTTCTCGACCTCACCCTTTGCGGCGATCCGGGCAATGAACAATGTCCCGTATGACACGCCCGTTGCGGTGCCCGAGCCGGCAAAGCTCGTGTTGCCATCGCGGATCAGTCCCGACGCATCGATATCCGCGCGCGCGACACGCAGCGGCGTTTCGCCCCCGAAGCGGGCGTTGCGCGCTGCCAGTCCGACATCCAGCCCCTGCCCAGCAGCGCGCGGCGTGAGCGCCACGGTCCCATCCACCCCGCCGCCAGCGAATGCGAGCCTCCCGTCCACCGCTCCGTCAACCAGGGTCACGCCGCCGGTAACTGCTGTATCCGAGACGCGCATCCGTTCGATCGCGATACGCGTCGGTCCATCCTCGGGAGCGATCAGGTTCAGCTGACCGGCGAAGGGGCCGAGAACCGACCCGCCTTCGGTACCGATAGCGAAGCCATCCTCGCTCGGCGCGATAGCCAGGCGGACATTCTCGAGCCCGGTTGCAGGTCTCGCAAACACCAGGGCTGCGCTGGGGCCGGCCTCGTCGACGCTCGCCTCGACCGTGAAATCGCCGAAATCGACATGCTTGCCGGTTCCGGCGACGCGCGTCGTTCCATCCCGCACACTTCCGTCCAGCGCGAGCTGTACCTTGCTGGCATCGACGCGCAGGCGGTTGAAAGCGAGCGGTACTCCACCGCCGACGTCAATCCCGCCTCGCACCCGGATCGGCGTGCCCGCGAGATTGGCAAGCGTGGCATTGGTCACCGGCGCAATCCGCGCATCGAGTTGCGCGTTCAGTCGCCAGGGTGTTTCGGGCGCAAGCGAAAGGTCGATCACTGCCGTACCACCAGCGGTACCAACACCGTCGAGTGCCAGACGCTGCGCCGTGATGGGACCGCGGAGTTGGTACTGCCCGCTCGCCAGGTCTCCACGCAGCGCGAAATTGGCGGAGGTGCCCGGGAAGACCACTCGCAGGTCATCGGCCAGCAGGCGCGATCCGGTAAGGATCAATGTTCCGCGCCCAACCCCGTCGACCAGCCGCGGATCGATCAAGGCATTGCCGCTCACCGCCCTTGCCAGCGTCAGATCGAGCGGCAATGTCCAGCGCGTGCCGTCGTAGCGTGCAGTGCCTTGCTGACGGAGCCCGGCAAGCAGCGTACCTCCCAGATCGAGCTCGTCGACGCGGAGGTCATGGGCAATGGCGAGCCGGGAGAAAGGACCGTCGAGCGTCGCCGAAAGCTGCCCGCCGCGCAGTTCGATGTCGTCGCCCAGCAGGTTCGGATCGCGCACGAAGGCGTTGATTTCCAGGTCTTCGGCGCGGTTCTCGGCGAGGTCGACCAGTCCGTCCATCGTGACACCCACGCCGCGTCCGACCAACCGTGCCTGTCCGTCGAAAATGCGGTTGTCGACCGCAACATCTGCCTTGAGCGCCACATCGGTGCCGAGCGCGCGGGCGGGGAT
>JBFOLW010000096.1:0-8635 GCA_040830305.1 Erythrobacter sp. | reverse complement strand
CAACTCGGTCAAGTCGACCCAGAAGATCACCAAGGCCAAACAGATGGTCGCAGCGGCCAAGCTGCGCCGTGCGCAGGCGGCTGCCGAAGCTGCACGCCCCTATGCCGAACGGCTGTCGGGCGTGATGGCTTCGCTGGCCGGCAAGGTCAGCGGCGACAGCGCCCCCAAGCTGCTCCAGGGCACCGGTTCGGACAAGCGTCACCTGCTGGTGGTCGTCAACACCGACAAGGGCCTGTGCGGCGGTCTCAATGCCAATATCGTCAAGGCTGCCAAGGCCAAGGCGAAGGCGCTTATCGCCGACGGCAAGGACGTCACCTTCTATCTCGTCGGGAAGAAGGGCCGCGCACCGATCAAGCGCGACTACGCCGACAAGATCGAGAAGCACTTCGACACTTCGGCCGTGCGCAATCCCGGCTTCGAAGAGGCCGAAGCGATTGCCGACGACCTGATCGAGCGCTTCGAGAAGGGCGAATTCGACGTCGCCCATCTCGTCTACCCGATCTTCCAGTCGGCTCTGGCGCAGGACCCGACGGTCGACCAGCTGATCCCCGTTCCCTCGCCCGAAGGCACGGGAAGCGGCGGCGATGCCGTGGTCGAATACGAGCCGGGCGAAGAGGAAATCCTCGAGGAGCTCCTGCCCCGTTACGTCAAGACGCAGCTGTTCGGCGCGCTGCTCGAGCGCGAAGCTTCCGAACAGGGTGCCTCGATGACCGCGATGGACAACGCCACGCGCAATGCGGGCGACCTGATCAACAAGCTGACGATCCAGTACAACCGCAGCCGCCAGGCCGCGATTACCACCGAACTGATCGAAATCATTGCCGGCGCCGAAGCGCTGTAAGGAATATCGACGTGAAGAATCTCGCCCTCCTCCTCCCCCTCGCCCTGCTGGCCGCGTGCGGTGAAGAACCCGCCGCGCAAACCGCGCCCGAGCAAATCGCTTCGCCCGAGCCGGTCAACACCCCGCCCGCACCCGACGAATCGCTGTTCAAGACCGTCTTCGCCGAAACCTGCGAAGGTGCCGAAACGGTCAGCGTTGCCATGTGCAAGCGCGCCATGGGTGCCGAAACCGTCAGCTGCGAATTCGGTCTCGGCGACGACGAATACATGCGCAACAAGGCGCAGCTTACCGTCAACGAGGACAGCACCGGCTGGAACCTCGCCGATGCCGCAGCAATTTGCGCCGAACACGGCGCCACTCCCGCAGACTCCTGAGCCAGTAGGATAGATACATCATGGCCACCGCACCCGTACTCAACCAATCGCCCAACGGCACCATCAGCCAGGTTATCGGCGCCGTCGTCGACGTGCAGTTCCAAGGTGAACTGCCCGCCATTCTGACCGCTCTCGAAACCAAGAATGGCGACAACACGCTGGTCCTCGAAGTCGCGCAGCACCTCGGTGAAAACACCGTGCGTACCATCGCGATGGACGGCACCGACGGCCTCGTCCGCGGACAGGAAGTCGTCAACACCGGCGCGCAGATCTCGGTCCCCGTCGGTCCGAAGACGCTCGGCCGCATCATGAACGTGGTCGGCGAGCCGATCGACGAACGCGGCCCGATCGGTGCCGACCAGAGCGCGCCGATCCACGCCGAAGCCCCGCTGTTCGTCGACCAGTCGACCGAAGCGGCCATCCTCGTCACCGGCATCAAGGTCATCGACCTGCTCGCCCCCTACGCGAAGGGCGGCAAAATCGGCCTGTTCGGCGGTGCCGGCGTGGGCAAGACCGTGCTCATTCAGGAACTCATCAACAACATCGCGAAGGGCCACGGCGGCGTGTCCGTCTTCGCCGGTGTCGGTGAGCGTACCCGTGAGGGCAACGACCTCTATCACGAATTCCTCGACGCAGGCGTTATCGCCAAGGACGCCGACGGGAATGCCACTTCGGACGGTTCGAAGGTTGCCCTCGTCTTCGGCCAGATGAACGAACCTCCGGGCGCGCGTGCCCGCGTCGCTCTCTCGGGCCTGACCATGGCAGAATACTTCCGCGACCAGGAAGGCCAGGACGTGCTGTTCTTCGTCGACAACATCTTCCGCTTCACGCAGGCGGGTTCGGAAGTGTCGGCGCTGCTCGGCCGTATTCCTTCGGCCGTGGGTTACCAGCCGACGCTGTCGACCGACATGGGCAATTTGCAGGAACGCATCACCTCGACCACCAAGGGTTCGATCACCTCGGTGCAGGCCATCTACGTTCCCGCCGACGACCTTACCGACCCGGCGCCGGCAACCTCGTTCGCCCACCTCGACGCAACGACCACGCTGAGCCGCGCGATCTCGGAGCTGGGTATCTACCCGGCCGTCGACCCGCTCGACTCCACCAGCCGCGTCCTCGAGCCGCGCGTCGTGGGTCAGGAGCACTACGAGACCGCTCGTAAGGTTCAGGAAACGCTGCAGAAGTACAAGAGCCTGCAGGACATCATCGCCATTCTCGGCATGGACGAACTGTCGGAAGAAGATAAGCTGACCGTGGCCCGCGCCCGCAAGATCCAGCGTTTCCTCTCGCAGCCGTTCCACGTCGCCGAGGTGTTCACCAACATCCCGGGCGTGTTCGTCCAGCTGGAAGACACGATCAAGTCGTTCAAGGCTGTCGTCGAAGGCGAATACGACCACCTGCCGGAAGCCGCCTTCTACATGGTCGGCGGCATCGACCAGGCGGTCGAGAAGGCCAAGAAGCTGGCCGAGGACTCGTAAGCACATGGCCCTCCACTTCGAACTCGTCACGCCGGCCAAGCTGGTCCGCTCCGAAGACGTCCACATGGTCGTCGTTCCGGGTGCGGAAGGCGAATTCGGCGTGCTTGAGGGCCATGCGCCCTTCATGTCGACGATCCGCGACGGCGCGGTACAGGTCTACAAGACCGAAGGCGCTGCCCCTGAGACTATCGAGGTCCGCGGCGGCTTTGCCGAAGTCGGCGAAAAGGGGCTGACGGTCCTTGCGGAGCACGTCGAAGGCTGACGGCTTTCACGGTACAATCCGGACACGCGAAGGGCGGCCCGTCGGGCCGCCCTTTTCGTTTCAGCGGTGCGCAGCATCCGTCCGCTTAACTCGAAATTTACCATGATTGGCCACAGAACATCCCACTATGCGGGATCTCTGCACGCCATGAAGATGGAGCCTATCTCGGCCGCCGAAAGTGGCGAGCGTTTCCGCTCGCGTGGCGACGCGCTAAGCGTGGTTTTGCTGCTGACTGCCTGCGCGCTCGTCGTTCGCCTGCCCTATCTCGGCGATGCCAATGCCGATATCGACGAACAGCTCTATTCGCTGATCGGCAACGCCATGCTCGACGGCAAGCTCCCCTTTGTCGACCTGTGGGATCGCAAGCCATTCGGCCTGTTCCTGCTCTATGCGCTGGCGCATGCGATCGGCGGCCCCTCACCGCTCGCCTACCAGCTCTTCGCAACCGGCTTCGCCGTGCTCGGCGCCCTGCTGACTCGTCAGCTGGCAATGACGCTGGTGGACCGGACGACGGCGATGGGCGCGGCGGTGCTCTTTGTGATTCTCATGGCAATCTACGGCCCGCATTCGGGCCAGACCGAAATCTTCCACGTCCCGGCGATGCTGGCGATGGCGCTGCTGGTACGCGACCCCGAACATCCGCAAGCAATCGGCCGCGCGCTCGCCGCGATGCTGATCGGCGGTCTGGCGCTGCAGGTCAAATACACCGTCCTTCCCCAATGTGCGTTCTTCGGGCTCTGGGCGTTGTGGGGCCAGTTCCGGCAGCATGGTTCGGTGATCCGCACTGTCCGGCTCGGAGCGGGATTTGCCGCGCTCGGCCTGCTCCCGAGCGGTCTCGTCGGACTGTTCTATCTGGCCATCGGCGAATGGGATGCCTTCTGGTTTGCGAATTTCGTCAGCTTCTTCGACCGGCTACCGTCCCCGACGGGTCGCCTCGTCACGGGAGATGCGCTGTTCCTTTTCCCCCTCGCCGCGCTCGTGGCTCTGGGAGGCTACGCCGCGCTGCGCCTGCGCGTAGCCATGGACAAGCGCAGCTACGCGTTCTTCACCGCATGGCTGCTGGCGAGCCTCGCCACCGTGTTCCTGCCTTCGACCGTCTATGCTTATTACTATGCTGCACTGGTCCCGGCGGCGATCCTGCTCGCAATGCCGTTCCTCGACCGACGCGGGCCGCTCCGGTTTGGCCCCCTGGCGGTCGTAATCGCACTGTTTTTCTCGCTGCTCTATTACGGCACGCGGATCGATGCGACGCAGCGCTCGCGCACGGGCATGGCGCAGCTGGCCGAAACTATCGCCCCGCTGGTCGACGATAAGTCGCGCTGCCTGTGGGTGTTCGACGGGCCGACGGCGCTCTATCGCGAGACCGGCAGCTGCCTGCCCACACGCTTTATCTATCCCGATCATCTCAACAATGCACTCGAACGCGACTCACTGGGTATCCGGCAGATCGACGAGGTTCGCCGGATTCTGGCCCTCCGCCCTCCGGTCATCGTGACCGCGGACATTCCCTTCACGGCCCAGAACGAGGACGTGAAGGCGCTCGTCATGCAGACGGTGAGAACCGATTACGAGCTCGTGCTGCGCGCCCCGATCCATGCGCGGACGATATCGGTCTGGGCTCATCGCGACGCTTCCCGCGTCGACGACTGAGGACTGTTCGCAGAACACTGTCGATCCGGGCCAGCCAGGTACTTGTCCGGCACCTGCTCCTTCGCCCATATGGCTGCGAAGACGAAGGAGATCACGCTTGAAACTCGTATCCGCGCTGGCCATGGCCGCTGCCATGACGCTTGCATCCCAAACACCCGCCGCCGCGCAGGACGGCATTCCCGGCCCCGAAGACGATAGCTACATCTGGCTCGAGGAAGCGCGCAGCGACCGCGCGCTCGACTGGGTCCGCGCGGAGAACGAGCGGACGATGGACCTGCTCGCGGGCGATCCGCGATTCGAAGCGGTCAAGGCCGAGGCGCTGGCGATCTACGACAGCGAGGATCGCATTCCCTATGTTTCGATCCGCCCCGACGGCCTCTACAATTTCTGGCAGGACAAGCAGAACCCGCGCGGCCTCGTGCGCCGCACCACGCTCGAAAGCTACCGCAGCGACAATCCAACCTGGGAAACCGTACTCGACGTCGATGCGCTGGCCGAGGCCGAGGGACGCGAATGGGTCTACAAGGGTTACGAATGCCTGCCGCCTGAAGAGCGCCTGTGCATGATCTCGCTCTCCGACGGTGGCGAAGACGCGACCGTGCTGCGCGAATTCGACATGGCCACCAAGCGCTTCGTCGAGAACGGCTTCGTGCTCGACGAGAAGAGCCAGGGCGGCATCCAGTGGATCGATCAGGACACGCTCCTCGTCAGCCGCGATTTCGGCGAAGGCACGCTTACCGAAAGCCAGTATCCGCGCACCACGCGTATCTGGAAGCGCGGTACGTCGATCGAGGAGGCGCAGGAAATCTGGCGCGGCGAAGAAGCCGACGTATGGTCGGCGGCCACGCTGCTGCGCGACCACACGGGCACCGCACACGGCTATTACGCCTTCCGCGCTACCAGCTTCCACGAGACCGAATATTACTGGCAGAAGGACGGCGAATGGCTCCGTCTCGACATGCCGCTGAAGGCTTCGCCCTACGGTCTGATCGACGGGCAGCTCCTGTTCTCGACCGATGTCGACTGGGAAACGCAGGGGCAAACCTTCCCCGCCGATGCGCTCGTCTCGGTGGATCTCGAGGAGTTCAAGGCCGATCCCAACGGTGCCACCAAGACGCTGGTCTGGGCACCGCAGGACCGGCAGACCAAGCAGGGCGCGGCCAACACGGCAGAGAGCCTCTACGTCAGCCTGCTCGACAATGTCCGCGGCCGGGTACTCAAGTTCGACCATGTCGACGGGGAATGGGTCTCGAGCGAGATCGCGCTGCCGGACAATTCGACGCTCGGCGTTGCTGCGGCCTCGGACGGGTCGGACGAGATCATGTATTCGGTCACCGACTTCCTGACGCCCTCGACGCTCTACTACGCTGACGGCACTGGCGCGCCCGAGGTGATCAAGACCTCGCCGGACTATTTCGATGCCGAGGGCATGGAAGTCGAGCAGTTCGAGGCGACCAGCGCCGACGGGACCAAGATCCCCTATTTCCTGGTCAAGCCCAAGGGCATGGTGATGGACGGGACCAACCCGACGCTGCTGACCGGCTACGGCGGTTTCCAGGTGCCGCGCCTGCCCTCCTATCTCGGTTCGATCGGCAAGATCTGGCTCGAGCGCGGCGGCGCCTATATCCTCGGCAACATGCGCGGCGGCGGCGAATTCGGCCCCGGCTGGCACCAGAGCGCGATCCGCGAGAACAAGCAACGCACCTGGGACGACTTCATCGCGATTGCCGAAGACGCTATCGCGCGCGGTATCACCAGTGCCGAGCACCTCGGTATCCAGGGTGGATCGCAGGGCGGCCTGCTTGTCGGTACCGCCTTCACCCAGCGGCCCGAGCTGTTCAACGCGGCGATCGTCCAGATCCCGCTGTTCGACATGCTGCGCTATCACGTGATCGGTCGAGGCGCTTCGTGGACCGGCGAATACGGCGACCCGCGCAATCCTGAAGAGCGTGCCTGGATCGAGCCCTATTCGCCCTACCAGAAGCTGCTCGAGGGCAAGGACTATCCCTCGCCCTTCTTCTGGGCCTCGACCGCCGATGACCGCACACACCCGGCGCATGCCCGTAAGGGTGCAGCGCGGGTCAAGGAACTCGGACAGGACTATTTCTACTTCGAGGACATGACCGGTGGCCATTCGGGCGGCGTCGACAACGAACAGCGCGCCAAGATCCAGGCGTTGCAGATGATCTACCTGCTGCAGCGCCTTGCCGACTGACCGGCGGCGGACCACCGACAGGAAATGAGGAGGGGCGGCCAGAAAGGTCGCCCCTTCTTCATTCGACGGGGATGAGTACCTCGTTGCGGCGCAGCGGGGGCGGCACCATCGGCGCATCGTAGAAAGCGTATTCGGCGGGTCCGCTTGCCGACAGGCCGCGCCCCGCGATCCATTGCCTCAGTCGGGTTTCCTGCTCGCGCAGGACCGGCCCTTCGCCCCGCCCCGAAAAGCGTACGGCGGCCATGCGACGAGAGGGGACCTGCGTCAGGGTTATGTCCTCCGGCGGCTCGGGCAGGGTTTCGAGCGTGTAGCGCGCGGGCATTACGAACCGCGTCCGCCACGCGCCGGTCTCTGCCTCGTTCTGCATCACCGGCGCGGTCATCGCGATTTCCTCACCCGAATCCTGCATCACCGGAGAGGTCATGGCGATCTCTTCACCGGGCCGGTCCTCGGCGAAGATATAGGCGGCAAGTCGGCGAAAGCCCGCGTTCAGCGAGCGCGAGCGGTCTCCGGTATGCGTGACCTCGGCGACGACCATCGGCGCGTATTCGCGCAGCGCGAAATCATCCTCGCTCGCCAGCTCCTCGAACTCGGGCGTCTCGATCGACCGGTACTGTGCCCAGGCAAACGCCGCTCCAAGTGCGAGCAGGCCCAGCCCGCCAGCGATCCATTTCGATTTCCGCATTTGCCATTCCTTTGCTTACTTCCCGGTAAGCAGATACGCAGCATCAAGGTTCCCGGATGCAAGGCCGCCTCAGCGGGTCGGTGCGTGGAAGTCGGGCGGCTTGTCCTTCACCCAGCGGACGAACTTCGCGACCGTCTCGTTGTCCAGCAGCGCCGCGCGATCCCGTCCGATACGCGCCAATTCGGCATTGGTGAAATTGGCATGGATCGTGCGGTGGCAAATCGGGTGCACGGGAACGG
Source organism: Erythrobacter sp. (assembly GCA_040830305.1). GTDB lineage: Bacteria > Pseudomonadota > Alphaproteobacteria > Sphingomonadales > Sphingomonadaceae > Qipengyuania. The sequence goes on along the minus strand of JBFOLW010000096.1, from coordinate 891 downwards.
TCTCACGCCCCTTCTTGGCCTTGGGTACTGGGTGGTGCTGCTGCACCCTGCGGCCCAGCGGACGTTCGCACAGCCAGCACCGTGCGGGGTCACTCATCGCTATCGGCGCGCTCGGTTTCGAAGGTGAACAACTCGTCTGCGCGCGGGAAATGCTTCTCTGCCAGATCGTAGTCGATCGGCACCTCGTCGGGATCGATGCACGACTGCAATCCAATCACCTTTTCGCCATCCAGTACAATCACTCCGTCGCTGATCGCGGGGTAATTGGGTTCCCCCGGCGCGAAATTGGTCCGCACCACGCGGCTGAAAACGATATAGCGAATGCCTGCGTTCTCGAAGGCGATCTGCGCTTCGCCGCCACCCGAATAGGCTGCATGTGTCCACGCGCCGCCTTCGATCTCCAGTTCCGGCCGATCCGAGCCGAAGCGGTAATAGGTCCGCCCGTTGTCTCCGGCGCAAACGGCCACGCGCTTGCCGCTGGCGACCTTGCAGCCGAACACGGTCTCCTCTCCTGCGTTGCAGGCAACGGTCCGCGCGACCGCGGCAGTTTCTTGCGATAGGGCCGGCTCGGGCTGGGTAGCAACCTCGTCGGTCAAGTCACTCGCGCCTTCGCCCGCACACCCGCCGAGCAACAAGGCGAGGACGGAGAGGACCCTCACTTCTTTTCCGCGGCCTTCCTCTTCTTTTTCATCGCGTCATGGAAGCGGTCGGCCCACCCGGGTTTGACCACCTGGTCGCCGCGGACCATGCGCAGGTCGCCGTCTCCGACATCGCGGCTGACCGCGCTGCCGGCCGCCACGATCGCATCCGCGCCAATCCGCACGGGGGCGATCAGCGCGCTGTTCGAGCCGATGAAGGCACGCTCGCCGATCACGGTCTTGTACTTGAAAT
>JBFOLW010000095.1:0-2143 GCA_040830305.1 Erythrobacter sp. | reverse complement strand
GGTTACGGTGCAGCGAGTGGAGGGTGCCCATTTCACCGCCGGTGAGCGCCGACGGATCGACCTAGCGAACGATATCGATGTCGTACTGATGCGACAGGATCCACCATTCCACCTGGGATACATCAGCAGCGCCTTGCTGCTAGACCGTCTCAAGGGAATGACACTGGTGGTGAACGACCCGCGCGAAGTCGTGAATGCGCCCGAGAAGATGTTCGTGCTCGACTATGCGCAATACATGCCGCCCACGCTGGTCGCACGGCATCTCGACGACCTGCGCGATTTCCAGAAGCGCCATGGCTCGGTGGTGGTGAAGCCGCTGCATGGCAACGGCGGCAAGGCCATCTTCCGGCTCGATGAAAACGGTACCAACCTCTCCGCACTTTCGGAGGTTTTCGACCAGACCTGGCCCGAACCGCATATGGTCCAGCCCTTCCTTCCCGAGGTCAGCGAGGGCGACAAGCGGATCGTGCTGGTCGACGGCGAATTCGCAGGTGCCATCAACCGCTTCCCTGGTGAAGGCGAGTTCCGTTCGAACCTTGCACAGGGCGGACATGCCGAAGCGACGAAGCTGACTGCGCGCGAAGAGGAAATCTGTGCAGCGATGGCACCGGAACTGAAGCGCCGCGGACTGGTCTTCGTCGGTATCGACGTGATCGGCGGCAAGTGGCTGACCGAGATCAACGTGACGTCGCCCACCGGCATTGTTGCGATCGACAAGTTTAACGGGACCGATACGGCGGGCCTCATCTGGGACGCGATCGAACGACGTCACGCGGCGATGTGACAGCGCCGGTCCAGAAACCGTGACCGAATTCATCATTCACACGATTGAGCTTGGCGGGCTGCTGGGCATCTTCGTACTGATGACATTGGAGAACATCTTCCCCCCGCTCCCGTCCGAAGTGATCATGGGTCTTGGCGGGGTTGCCGTGACCCGCGGTACGATCGAGTATTGGCCACTGCTCGTCGTTGGGAGCGCGGGCACGACGCTGGGCAATTACTGGTGGTACTGGATTTGCGATCGCTGGGGCAGGAGCCGGCTAGAGCCCTTCGTCGAGCGCCACGGACGCTGGCTGACGATGGACTGGCACGATGTGGAACGTGCGCAGGCCTTCTTCCGCAAGCATGGGCCCTGGGTGGTCTTCGCGATGCGTTTCACTCCGGTGCTGCGCACGATGATCTCGGTTCCTGCGGGTCTCCTGCACATGGGAACCGCCCGTTTCCTCGTCTATACCTTCGCGGGCGCCTTCGTCTGGAACCTGCTCATGGTGGAGCTGGGACGCAGGCTCGCACGGTCGCAGGAATTGCTGGGCTGGCTGGTCCTGGCGATCTTCGCTGTGGCGCTGGGCCTGTACCTGTGGCGGGTCGTCACCTGGCGGCCGCGGCAGCGCGACTAGTCCTTCTCGCGCGGATGGGCGTTTCGATAAGCTTCCAGCAGGCTTGCGGCATCGACCTTCGTATAGATCTGCGTCGAGCCGAGGCTGGCATGGCCAAGCAGCTCCTGCAAACTGCGCAAATCCGCGCCTGCGCCGAGTAGATGCGTCGCGAAACTGTGACGTAGCGCATGTGGCGTGGCGCTGTCGGGCAGGCCCATTGCCTTTCGCGCGCGCGCGGTCGCCTTCTGGACAATCCCCTGCGACAGCGGCCCGCCCTTGACACCGCGAAACAGCGAATCGCCCTTGGCCAAAGCCCAAGGGCAGCGCGCGGCGTAATCGGCCACGGCTTCCCGGACGATGGGAAGGAGCGGCACGACGCGTTGCTTGCCGCCCTTACCGGTCACGGTCAGACGCTCGCCCAGCGGCAGCACGGCTGCGGTAAGCGACAGCGCTTCCGCGATCCGCATCCCTGCACCATAGAGCAGCAGCAGCACGGCGCGGTCGCGCGCACCGATCCAGTCCTCGGCGGCCAGCGCTTCCACCGTGTCGGCAAGTCCGATCGCATCGTCGGGCGTGACCGGGCGCGGGAGACCCTTCTTCAACCGGGGGCCGCGCACGCGGGGTGGGTCAGAAACGGCATGCCCCGCCTGCGTTCGGGCAAAGGAAACGAAACCCTTGAGCGCGGAAAGCTCGCGCGCTGCGGAGGCGTTGCCAAGCCCGTCGGCGCGGCGCGATGCGATATGGGTGCGCAGGCGGACCGCGGTAAT
>JBFOLW010000094.1:0-3430 GCA_040830305.1 Erythrobacter sp. | reverse complement strand
GGCGCGGCTCAAGCACATTCACGGAGTTGCGACTCTCGACGGGATGGGCACATTCACGCGGCCGATGCTGGCTGCGGCGAGCGGACTGATCGCCTATCTCGATCATGCCGGGCGCGGCAGCCTGCCGTTCCTGCTGCCGCCCGTCGCGCGCGGATCGGGTGCGCATCTGGCTATGGACGCGGCGACGCGCGCCAGCCTCGAGATCCTCGAAGCGCAAAGCGGTGGGCGCGCAGACAGCCTGATCGCGTGCGTCGATCGCTGTTCGACCGGGGCAGGCGCACGCCAGCTGGCGGAAGACCTATCCGCGCCGCTCGCGGAACGCAGCGCAATCGACGAACGTCTCGCCAGCGTCCAGTATTTCCACGCCGACCCGCTGCTGCGCGCCGATCTGCGCACGGTGCTGCGGCAGGCGCCCGATATCGGGCGCGCGCTCGGCAGGCTGGTGGCAGGACGCGGATCGCCGCGAGATCTCGGCCAGATTCGCGACGGGCTCGCCGAGGCACGACGGGTGCGCGACATGCTTGCCGGGAGCCGCGACCTGCCTGCGTTGCTGGCGCGTATGAGCGATGCGTTGGGCGGCCATGCGGCGCTGGTCGATCATCTTGCGGCGGCGCTGGTCCCCTCGCCGCCAACCGAGCGCAGCCAGGGTGGCTTCATTGCCGCAAGCTACGACCATTCGCTCGACGCGCTGCGCGAAACGAGCGGCAACGCTCGCAAGGCCATAGCCGCGCTCGAGAGCAAGTACCGCGAGGAGACCGGCACCGCCTCGCTCAAGATCAAGCACAACAAGGTCCTGGGCTATTTCATCGAAGTGCCGGCCCGGCACGGCGACAAGCTGATGGCTGCCGACAGCGGCTTCACCCATCGCCAGACCATGGCGGGCGCGGTGCGCTTCAACTCGGTCGGGTTGCACGAGGAGGCGACGCGGATCGCCGAGGCCGGCGCGCATGCGCTGGCGGCGGAAGAGGGCCATTTCGAGCAACTGGTCGGCGAGGTGGTCTCGGCACGCGAGGCGATCGCCGCGACCGCTGCGGCGCTGGCGCGGATCGACGTGACTGCGGCGCTCGCCGAACGTGCCGCCGAAGGCGACTGGGCACGCCCCGAGATCATCGATGAGTCGTGCCTCGAAGTCACCGGCGGGAGGCATCCCGTAGTCGAACAGGCGCTGGCCAAGGCGGGGGAACGCTTCGTCGCCAACGATTGCGCGCTCGGCTCCGATGACCGGCTGTGGCTGATCGGCGGCCCGAACATGGGCGGCAAGTCGACTTTCCTGCGCCAGAACGCGCTGATCATGCTGCTCGCGCAGGCGGGGAGTTTCGTGCCTGCGACGAAAGCCCGGATCGGGCTGGCGGACCGCCTGTTCAGCCGCGTCGGAGCCAGCGACAATCTGGCGCGCGGACGCTCGACCTTCATGGTCGAGATGGTCGAAACCGCCGCAATCCTGGCGCAGGCCACCGAGCGAAGCTTCGTTATCCTCGACGAGGTCGGCCGCGGCACGTCGACCTATGACGGCATGGCTCTCGCATGGGCGGTGGTCGAAGCAGTGCACGAGCAGCTGGGCTGCCGCTGCCTTTTCGCGACCCACTATCACGAGCTCAGCCGACTGGCAGATACCTGTGACGCGCTGAGCCTTCACCATGTCCGCGCGCGCGAATGGAAGGGCGATCTCGTTCTTCTCCACGAGCTTGCCAGGGGGGCTGCCGATCGCAGCTACGGCCTGTCGGTCGCCAAGCTGGCAGGAGTCCCCGCACCGGTGATCAAACGGGCCAAGGCCGTGCTCGACAAGCTTGAGAAAGGCCGCGAGGCGACCGGTGGACTTGCAGCCGGGCTGGGCGAACTACCGCTCTTCGCGGCTACGGCGCAAATCGAGGAAGAAGGCGAAGACCCATTGCGTAGCGCTATCGCCGAACTCGATATCGATGCGCTCTCGCCCCGCGAGGCGCTCGATACGCTCTATGCGCTCAAGGCTAAGGCGAGCGAAACCGAGGCTTAACCCTTCACAGGATACAGTGCGCGGCGATGGACCAAGGAATGCCTTCAGGATTGCTGAAAAAGCTGGCACTTGTCGGCGCATTCCTTGTTGCGGTTGCCCTGCTGGTCGGCGGAGAGGACGATCCAGGGGTCATCGGCCAGCTGGGCGACGCTGCTCCCGTTGAGGATACCTCGTCTCCGGCCCCTCGTGACGCACGGACTGGCGAGGCGCAATCGCGCCAATCGGGCGAGAACGACCGCTCGCTGTCGGCTTGGTATGCCGAAAGCGAAGCGACGGGTCCGGCGCATCCCGAGCCGTTCAAGCCGGCTCCTATCGACCACAGCCACCTGATCAGCGATGCCCAGCCGATGGTCGACACCGCGCCTGCACCGCCTCCGGGTGCCGTCCCCATCGCTCCTGTGCCGGCGGAAGGCGGGGAGTAGGGCAGGAACCGGCACTGTCCCTCGCCCATTGATCGGGCATGGCGCAGGACGATCCACCGGACAAAGCTGACAAGTCGACGCAATGGGCGGAGTTCCGGACCGACCTTGCGGAGGACCGCAACATCATGGCGATGGAGCGGACCTTCGCCGGCTGGATGCGCACGGCCTTTGCCGCGATCGGCATCGGGCTGGGCTTTCGGGCGGTGTTCGGCGAATTCGACCCGCCCTGGCTGGCAAGGGCCATCGCAACGGTCTTTATCGTGGGCGGCGGCTGGCTGGCGGTAACCGCCGAGCGCCGCGCATGCCGCACGCTTGAGCGGCTGGACCCGCACCAGTTCGAGGCGATCCCCCGGCCGAATTTCCGCGTGATGGCCTATGCGGTCGCGACCGGTGCGGCAGTGCTCACCGCCGGCCTGTGGATCCTGAACGACGAGTCGATCGGCTGATCACGTACCGTCGCCGCGCAGCCCGTCGGGCTTGCGCGCCTTGCCGTATTTATCGACATTGTCGTCGTGGTTAGGCTCGCCCGAATAGGCGTCCATGTCGATCCGCCCCGAGCTTTCCATGTCGCGCATGTGGTCGATCGTATCCTGCGTGGAATCGCCCATCAGGCCCGACGAATTGTCGCTCTTCGCGCTTTCGGTAGGCGATGCAGTCTCGCTGGTTACCTGCTTGGCCTGCTCGGCCACTTCCTGCGTCTGGCTGCGATGATCGTCCTGCTCGTCGTTATGCGTTTCGGGGGCAAGGCCCGACTGGCGCATCTCCTGGCTTTCGGCTTTGGTATCGCTCATTCGAAATCTCCTTTGGTGGAGAAACGGGGAGCGGGGGGCGAGGGTTCCGTTGTTTGTGGGGTGTGGGCCGGTGCAGCCGCAAGCTATCGACGGAGGTCGATAGCGCACCCAACAAACTACCTCGTCGGAACCGGCACTTCGCCCGAGTAATCGTAGAAGCCGCGCCCCGTCTTGCGGCCGAGCCAGCCGGCCTCGACATATTTCACCAGCAGCGGTGCAGGGCG
>JBFOLW010000093.1:0-7019 GCA_040830305.1 Erythrobacter sp. | reverse complement strand
TTCATGATCTGGCTGCCCATCCTGGCGCTGGCCGCGCTGGTGTTCGCTCTCTCGGCCTATCTGCTCAAATTGCCGCGCAGCCTGTGGATGCTGTTCGGATCGGCGCTGCTGTTCGGCCTTGCCGGTTATGCGGTGCAAGGCAATCCCGGCCAGCCTGCGGCTCCTGCCGCACCTTCGGCGCAAGACGTTGCGCAGACCGGCGAACTGCTCGTCGAGGCACGCCGCGAGTTCTATCCCGAGGGACGGTTGCCGTCGCGGTTCGTCGTCACCGCGGACGCCTTCACCCGGCGCGGCCAGCACCAGCAGGCGGCCAACTTCCTGCGCAATGCAGTGGCTGAGGACCCGCAGGATGGCGAAGCCTGGCTTGCGCTGGGCAATGCGCTGGTGGAACACGCGAACGGCCAGCTCACTGCGGCCGCGCTATATGCCTATTCGCGGTCCGAACAGGTCGCTCCCGGAAATCCGGCGCCGACGTATTTTCTCGGGCTTGCCTTCCTGCGTGCCGGCGAGCCGGGGCGTACGCTCGCGCTGTGGCGCGAATTGCTCGAGAACGCGCAGGAAGACACCGAGTGGCGCGCGCCGCTGGCAGCGCGACTCGAACGGCTGGAAGCGATGTTGGGTGTGGCGCCCGTTTCTTCGGCGGAAGAAACCGAAGGATAACAGTGCCATGCGCGATTTGTTGCGGGCAAATGGCCTTGCTGCTAACGCCCGCGGCTTCGCCACTTAGGCCAAGAGACACGATGTTGTCGGAATTCAATCCAGCATGAACGATACCGTACCAGCGTCTTCCCCGCTCAATGACGGTGCGTCGCCTGCGCATTCGCATGGCGGGCATGGTCACGGCGGCTCGCGCGCAGCGCTGGCCGTGGGTGCGATCGGTATCGTCTTTGGCGATATCGGGACCAGCCCGCTGTATGCCTTTCGCGAGACCTTCTCGGGTGCGGCGAATATCGCCATCGACCGGATGCACGTCCTGGGTGTCGTCAGCCTGATCTTCTGGTCGATGCTGCTGGTGGTCGCGATCCAGTACGTGACCATCCTGATGCGCGCCGACAACAAGGGGCAGGGCGGTAGCCTCGCGCTGGTGGCGCTGCTCACGCGCCATGTGGGCAAGACCAAATACGCCTGGCTGGTGGTCTTGCTGGGGGTGTTCGCTACCTCGCTATTCTATGGCGACAGCATGATCACGCCGGCCATATCGGTCCTTTCCGCCGTGGAGGGGCTGACCGTGGTCGACGAAGGATTGTCCTCCTACGTCATCCCGATCGCGCTGGTGTTGCTGGTCTTCCTGTTTGTCCTCCAGAAACGGGGTACGGCCAAGGTTGGGGCGCTATTCGCCCCGGTGATGATCGTCTGGTTCCTAACGCTAGCCGGATTGGGCCTCAACCAGATCATCCAGAACCCCGATATCCTGTGGGCGCTCAACCCCTATTACGCGGTCATGTTCTTCGTGACCGACGGCTTCATCGCGTTCCTTGCGATGGGCGCAGTGGTGCTGGCGGTGACGGGTTCCGAAGCGCTCTATTCCGACATGGGGCATTTCGGGCGCGGGCCGATGCGCCTGTCGTGGTTCGGCTTCGTCATGCCGTGCCTGCTGCTCAACTATTTCGGGCAGGGCGCGATGATCGCGGGGCTCCCGTCCGAGCAGGCGGCGGAAGTCGTCAAGAACCCCTTCTTCCTGCTGGCCAGCGAGGAGTTCCGCCTGCCGCTGGTTATCCTTGCCACCGTGGCCACTTTCATTGCCAGCCAGGCGGTGATCAGCGGCGCCTTCAGCATCACCCACCAGGCCATGCAACTCGGCTTCATGCCGCGCCTCTCGATCCGCCACACCAGCGAGACCGCTGCGGGCCAGATCTACATTCCCGTGGTCAACTGGGCCCTGATGGTCGCGGTGATCATCCTGGTCCTCACGTTCCAGACCTCCTCCAACCTTGCCAGCGCATACGGCATCGCGGTGACGGGGGCGGTGACGATCGATACGCTGCTGATGGGCGTCCTGTTCGTCGGCGTGTGGAAGTGGAAGTGGTGGTACGCAGCACCGGTGGTGATCTTCTTCCTGATCATCGACGGGGCCTATTTCGCGGCGAACCTGTTCAAGGTGCCCGATGGCGGCTGGTTCCCGCTGGTCGTCGGCCTCATCGCCTTCACGCTGTTGACCACATGGGCGCGCGGACGCAAGCTCATGCGCGACCGGATGAGCGAGACCGCGCTGCCGATCGAGATTTTCGCCAAGAGCGCCAAGAACTCCGCCACCCGCGTGCCCGGCACCGCCATCTTCATGGCCAGCCAGACCGCGGGCGTGCCTTCCGCGCTGCTGCACAACATCAAGCACAACAAGGTGCTGCACGAGCGCGTGGTGATCCTGACCGTGCTGATCGCCGATGCGCCTTACGTCGATCCCGATGAGCGGTGCGAATACCACGACCTTGGTGACGGATTCTATCGCGCAATCCTGCACTACGGCTTCATGGAAGAGACCGACGTCCCGCAAGGGCTGAAGAAGATGCAGCGCTGCGGGGGCGAGTTCGACATGATGCACACCAGCTTCTTCCTCAGCCGCCAGACGCTGCTCGCCAGCGACAAACCCGGCATGCCGATCTGGCGTGAAAAGGTGTTCGCCTGGATGCTGCGCAACGCGGCAACCGCGATGGACTTCTTCCGCCTGCCGACCAACCGGGTGGTCGAGCTCGGGAGCCAGGTGGAAATCTAGGCCAGGGCCTCGTCGAGGATATCCAGCGCAAGCGGCCAGTTTTCCGCGTGGCCGTCGCACGATGCCTGCGACACGAAGCCTTCATGCGTAAGCGCCACTCGCGTGGCATCGCCCGCTGGCTCCATTTCGACGCGCAGGATGGTTTCGGCTCCCTGCGTGCCGACCTCGGTTCCGTTTCCCGTGATCCATGTCATTTCCACCAGACGCCCTTCGACCAGGTTCAAGATCCGGCCGTAATGCGGATGCCGCCCCCATTCCTCGCGATTGTAGAAGAAATAGGGTTGGCCCGGTTCGGCGGTTAGGACGAGCGTACCGTGCTGGGCGAACCAGCGATCGAAACGGTTGGTGAAGGCGGCGAACACCTCTTCGCTGGGAGCCCGGATAACCTTCTCGCAGGACATCCGGAAGGGACGGTCCGAGTGATCGGGACGAGGTATTGTGGCCATCTATGCCTCCTTGCGTCGATCGAGGCGCTGATCGCCCTCTTTCCGACAGGGTTCGCTATGGAGCCACAGGGAGCTGTGCGGTCAATGCATTGCCAACGGAAACGGGCGTGAGTTGGCTAAACTTCAATCGACATTTAACTATCACTCATAGGCGATCACGCCGTCGGCGGTTCGTCTTTGATCACCTCGTCCTGTTCCTCGAGCGCGAGGCCGTGCTTCAGCAGCATCGGGATCTGGGAGAAGGTGAAGAGGAAGCTCAGGGGCATGAACACCCAGAATTTGGCCCACAGCCAGCTCTCGAAGCTGAGTTGCAAGCGCAGCACTTCGTTGAGACCCGCCATGAAGACGAAGAATATCCCCCAGTTGCGCGAGAGCTTGAGCCAGCCTTCGCGGTTCAGCCCCTCGAACGCCGCTTCGAGCAGGATCTGCAGCAAGGCCTTGCCGCGCAGCCAGCCGCCGATCAGCAAGGCACCGAACAGCAGGTAGATCGCGGTCGGCTTGATCTGGATGAACTTCTCGTTCTGCAACCAGATGGTAAGACCACCGAAGCCGACGATCAGCGCGGTCGAAAGGATCAGCATCGGGCTGACATGGCCGAACTTGAACTTGCTGAAGGCGAGCGCGACGACTGCTGCAATCATGAAGGCGATGGTGCCGTAGATCACCGCCGCGATTTCGCCAAAAGTCGAAGTCTCGGGCGGCTGGTAGAACTTGTATACGCCGAGGAAGACCAGCAGCGGGCCGTAATCGACGAGGATATTGAGCCAGCCCGATTTGGGTTTGGGTGCAGTTTCTTCGGTCATCAGGCCACTCCTGCGATCACACGCGCGACCAGATCGGGGTCGAAGGGGCGCAGATCATCGATCTTCTCGCCCACGCCGATCGCATGGATCGGCAGGCCGTACTGCTCGGCCGCCTGCACCAGCACGCCGCCGCGCGCGGTGCCATCGAGCTTGGTCATGACGAGGCCGGTAACGCCGGCGACTTCCTTAAATACGTCGATCTGGCTGAGCGCGTTCTGGCCGTTGGTTGCATCGAGTACCAGCACTACGTCATGCGGAGCCTCCGGGTTGAGTCTGCCGAGGACCTTCCTGATCTTGGCAAGTTCGTCCATCAGTTCGCGCTTGTTTTGAAGGCGGCCCGCAGTATCGACGATCAGCACGTCGGTGCCGATCTCGGTCGCTTGCTTGACTGCGTCGAACACGATGCTCGCCGGATCGCCGCCCTCGGGACCGCGCACGATGGGTACGCCCACGCGGTCGGCCCAGGTGGCGAGCTGGCCGATGGCGGCCGCGCGGAAGGTATCGCCGGCCGCCAGCATCACGGCGTAGTCGTCTTCCTGGAAGAGATGCGCCAGCTTGGCGATGGTGGTGGTCTTGCCGCTGCCGTTGACGCCGATCACCAGCAGCACCTGCGGGCGCGGGAAGGCGGTGATCTCGAGCGGCTTGGCGACGGGGCGCAGGATGGCGGCGATCTCCTCGGCCACCGCTTCCTTCAACTCGGCCTCGCTAATTTCGAGACCGAAACGCTTGGCGCGGAGCTTTTCGCGAATGCGTGCGGCCGCGCTCGGGCCGAGGTCCGACAGGATCAGTGCATCTTCGACATCGTCCAGCGTCGCATCGTCGAGCTTGGCGGTGCCGACCACTTCGGTGAGGTTGCTGGTCAGTTTTTCGGAGGTCTTGCGAAACCCTCCGAACAGCCGGTCGGTCCAGCTTTGCTTCTCTGTCATTCTAGAAGGCCATTCTCGTGCTTGGTCGGCGTGACTGCGATGATTGTCCCGGCGGGCGTGCTCTCGGGCACGGAAACGCGGGCGAAGTGCGGCGTATAGCCGGTCCCGTCGCGCTCGGCGAGGACGGGGTGCGGCTTATCGACGAGCGACGCCAGCCACTCGTCGCGCGTTGCGGTCGCGGCGGCACGCAAATCGGCGGCGCGGCGTTTCACTTCGGCGCGCTCGAGCTGCGGCATTCGGGCAGCCGGAGTGCCGGGGCGAGGCGAGTAGGGGAAGATATGCGCGTGGACGATCTTCAGGTCGCGGATGATTGCAAGGTTTGCCGCATGGTGCTCTTCGGTCTCGGTCGGGAAGCCGGCAATGAGGTCGGCGCCTACTGCAATCTCGGGGCGCAGTTCTGCAATGCGCTCCACAAGATTTACCGCATCGCGCCTCAGATGCCGCCGCTTCATGCGCTTGAGGATCAGGTCGTGACCATGCTGGAGCGACAGGTGCAGGTGCGGCATCAGACGCTCTTCATGGGCGAAAAGCTCGAACAGCAAGGGATCGATTTCGATCCCGTCGAGCGAGGACATCCGCAGCCGCTGGAGCTGTGTAAATGTCTCGAGCACAGCGTGAACCAGTGCGCCGAGCGGCGGTGTGTCCGGCAGATCGTGACCCCATGACGTCACATCGACCCCGGTCAGGACGATCTCCGGCGCGCCATGGTCGAGGTGGCGCTCCACCTCGGCCAGGACTTGAGGGATGGTCAGCGAGCGACTGGCGCCGCGCCCTTGCGGAATGACGCAGAAGGTGCAGGCATGGTCGCAGCCGTTCTGCACCGCGATGAAGGCGCGGGTGCGGTCCTGCGGGGCGGGGGGCGCCTCGGCCGGAACGTTCCAGGCACGCGCGTCGAGTTTGGATGTATTGGCGACGAGGCCGTCGACCTCGGGCATTGCGGCGAGCTGGTCGCGCTCGATATCGGCGGCACAGCCTGTCACCAGCAGGCGCGCATCCGGATTGGCGCGCCGCGCGCGGCGGATCGCCTGTCGGGTCTGGCGTACCGCCTCGGTGGTCACAGCGCAGCTGTTCACCACCACGAGGTCGCGCTCCTTCGCCAACATGGCGCGGATCTGTTCGCTCTCGGATATGTTCAGCCGGCAGCCGAGCGAGATGACCTGTGCCTCGCTCATGCGAAGTCGTCCCATTCGAAGCTGCCGCGATAGCTTTCGTTCGCCGGGCCGGTCATGCGGATACGATCCTTATCGTCCCACGCAATCACCAGATCGCCGCCGGGCAGGGTGACGGTAACTTCACGCTCGACCAGCCCTCGGCGCATCGCGTGGATCGCGGTTGCGCAGGCACCCGTACCGCAGGCGCGGGTGAGGCCGACGCCGCGCTCCCAGACTCGCAGGCGGATGTGTGAACGGTTCTCGATCGTGGCGACATTGACGTTGACGCGCGCGGGGAACAGCGGATCACTTTCGATCTCGGGGCCGACCACATCGAGCGGCACCGCGTCGGTATTCCCGACAAAGAAGATCACATGCGGATTGCCGACATTGACCGCGCCGGGCTGGTCGAGCCCGTCCCATCCGACCGGCATTGTCGTCGTGTCCATGGCATAGGCGAGGGGAATCGCCTCCCAGTCGAAGCGTGGGGTGCCCATGTCGACGCTGGCGCCGTCAGCGCGCGGTTCGACCTCGATCACTCCGCCGGTGGTTTCGACCATGGCTGCCGAACCATGCAACAGGGCGACCGCGCGGCTGGCATTGCCGCAGGCTTCGACCTCGCCGCCGTCATGGTTGAAGATCCGCATGCGGAAATCGGCGGTTTCGCTCGGTTCGAGCAGGATAAGCTGGTCGCAGCCGATGCCCGTCCTGCGGTCCGCCAGCGCGCGCGCGGTCGCTTTATCGATGGCGGGGAGTGCGCGCACGCGCGCATCGAGCACGACGAAGTCGTTGCCCAGTCCATGCATCTTGGTGAAATCGACGCGCATCCTGCGGCGCATCTATGCACTCGGCGCGGCAGCGTCCAGTGCGCGTATCAGCCCGCGCGCTTGCCTTCGCCGCGCTTGGCCTGCTGCGCGGTAAAGTCGACCTCGGTGACATTGTCGAGCTTGTCCTTGGCAAGCAGGCCCTGCTCGTCGAGCCTT
>JBFOLW010000092.1:0-4537 GCA_040830305.1 Erythrobacter sp. | reverse complement strand
CACAAGCTTCAGTTTGCCGCCCTTCTTCTTGGCGGGTTCCTGCGCGGTGGGCTCGGAGGTTTGTTCATTGGACATGGTGTATTCCTGCGTGTGAAGAAAGATGGTTAATTAGGCGTAAAGATGGTTATCGGGCGGTCCCTGTTCGGGCGCCTGGCGCTGCTTTTCGGCGCGTTCGCCGTGACGGCCTCGCGGGTCCGAGTGATGCGATCGCTGTCCATCCGAGGTCCCATGACCGAGGCTCGACCCGCCCTGATTCGCCGCTCCACCACGTTCCGAGCCGCTCGGGGTCGACTGGTTCTGCGCCTGGGCGGGTTGCGCGCTGGTATCCTGCTGGCGCGTGGTTCCACGGTCGTTGGCCATGGCGGCGGCCAGCGCACGCTGCGATTCGCTGTTCTCGGCCGCGATTTCGACGTTCATGCCGCCGGCCGCGGACTGGTCGAAAGTTACGGTGAGTGCGCCGAATTCACGATGGGCGATGGCAATCGCGGCAGGTTTGGTCAGATCGACCTGCCGCGCCGCCATCAGATGTTCGACGACCCGTTCCACATCGGCGAATGGATCGTTCACGACCGGCTGCGAAGCGGTGGTAAGCGGCGGACGCGGCGCTGCGGCCGCGCCATCGATGGGTGCAGCGACCGGCTGAGGCATGGCCTTGCCGGTATCGAGAGCAACGGCAGCCCGGGGAGCGAGCACCGGCTTGTCCGCAGCAGCAATGTCTTCGCTGGGCTTGCGGTCGCTCGCGGCAGCGGCAAGCGGCGCATCGGCCGGCTGAGCCGAATGACGGCCGGTCACGGCCAGGCGCTCGGTTGCGATGCCGGGCAGCGTGGTGGCGGTTTCGGGCTTGGAGGATACCGGATCCGAGGGCGCGAGCCGCTTGGTTGCCGGTTTGAGATCGGGGTCCGCGCCGGCTCGCGGCTGCGCAGACGCGAGAGCGATTCCGGCGCGACCGGCCGCGGATACCGCCTGGGGCGTGGTCGCGGCCAGTTGGGCGTTCGCAGCTTGCGCGGATGCAGCTGGCGCCGGTGCAGCCTGAGCGGTTGCAGCTTGCGCCGGTGTCGCACCTTCTGCCGACGCGGCCGCCTTGCCTCCCGACAGCGCTATGGGCTGGGAAGCTCCCGGATTGTCAGCGGGGCCGGTCAGCGAAGCGAGGCTCGTGCGCAGCCCCACACCCGGTGCCGCGGCCGGCAGATCGAGACGTGCCTTTCCGCTCTCGAGCGATGGCATGGCTCCGGCGATCTTTGCCTCTTGCGGCTGTGTTGCCGCAGAAATCCGAACCTGAATTCCCTCGGCTTTCGGCTCGCCGGACGCGCTGGCCTCGAGCCCGTTGGCGGACGATGCGGACGTGGCTGGAGCGCTGACCGCCCGGAAAGCCTCAAGGAGCCGCGTGCCGAGCGCCGGCATGGCCGCCGGCGTTGATGCGTTCTCTGTGTTCTGGGGCTTGGCCGTAGCGACTGCGCCGGTGGACTCGACGAGCATTGGCGCGGCGGCGGCGACCAAGGGGGCAAACGGGATAACCGTTGCGATCTTGCTCCCGGCCGCGGCTTCGTTTTTTGAAGCGGGGGAACCGCTTGGTTCATCCACGGCTCCCGGCAGACCCGCGACGGCAACCGGCAATAATTTGCCGCTCGGCAGTTCGGCACCTTGCCGCTCCGGATCGGCAGCTTGGTCCCTGCCGACCGAATTGCTGTCCGGTGGATTGATGGACGCGAGATTGTTCAGCAGCTCCGCAAACCCGTCAGCTACCCCCGAGAGCGCACTTTTCCGCCCGTTCTCGTTTTCGAGGCCGGAGAAGGAGAGCGTGTCGGTCGAACCGGGAAGGCTGAATGAGAGGGTCATAGAATATCCGCTTCTTGTTTGCGGCCATTCTATCAAGAAACGTGCCAAACTGCGGTCGGCTCAGCCTTTTTCCAGGCCCGCAATAATGGTCCGCACCAGGTCGCGGGTACCTTCCTCGGCCTTGCGCAGGCGCATGTCGGACTGGGCGAGCATCTCGCGTTTGGCCTGCGACTGCAGTTCGGCCTCCTCGGCCTGTTTCTCGCTGAGTTCGGTCAGTTTCTGCAGCTGATCGCGCATGGCGTTGCCACTGCGCAAATCGGCCCCGACCATATCGCCCTGCCGGTGCGAATAGTGTTCAGCGAGGCTGCGGGTCCGTTCGGCAACGCCGTGCAGACGCGCCCGGGTCGCTTCGGCTTCGCTTGCCGCGACCGCCGATTGCATGCGCTCGACCTTGCGGATCCGCTCGATCAGTTGCGCGCGCTTGAGTTTGCGCTTTTCAGGCGCCACCGCCGACCAGCTCCGTCATCTGGGCGCAGGCAGTCGCGATGTCGACGCTCTCGCTGCCACCTTGCGACAGGAATTGGCACATGCGCGGATGCAGGGCGATGGCCTCGTCGAGCAAGGGATCCGCCCCCTGCCGGTAGGCGCCCATCATGACGAGATCGCGATTGGCTTCGTACGTGGCGCTCAGCGCCCTGAAGCGCCGCGCCGTCGCGGCATGTTCCGGCGTGACGATATCGTTCATCACGCGGCTGAGCGATGCGCCCACATCGACTGCGGGGTATTGGCCACGCTGCGCAATCTCGCGCGACAGCACGATATGCCCGTCGAGGATTGCGCGCGCAGTATCGACTACCGGATCGTTCTGGTCATCGCCGTCGGCGAGCACGGTGTAGATGCCGGTGATCGCGCCCCCCGATTCCTCCGAATTGCCAGCGCGTTCGATCAATTTGGTTATGGTCGAGAGAGCCGAGGGCGGATAGCCGCGGGCAGCGCCCGGTTCGCCCAACAGGATCCCGATCTCGCGCGCCGCATGGGCGACGCGGGTAAGGCTGTCGAGGATCAGCAACACGCGCTTGCCTTGCGAACGCAGGTGTTCCGCGATCGATGTGGCAAGCATTGCGCCGCGCAGCCGCAAATTGGCGGCATGGTCGGCGGGCACCGCCACGATCGCAGTTTTGGCCGCGCGTTCGCCCGCCATGTGCCGCGTCACGAAGTCGGACACTTCGCGGGCCCGCTCGCCGATCAGTCCGACGACGACAGCGTCGGCCTGTGCGCCGTCGACAATCATGTCCATCAGCACCGACTTGCCGACACCCGAACCCGCCATGATCCCGATACGTTGCCCGACACCGAAGGTGGTAAGCGCGTTGAGCGAGCGGATTCCGCTGTCGAACTCTTGCGTGACGCGGGATCTGTCGAGCGCACCGACGCGATATCCGCCGGCGGGCCAGCTGGTTGTCGCCATGATCGCGCCGCCGCCATCGATCGGTTCGCCCGCCCCATCGACCGCCCGGCCGAGAAATTCGGCCCCGACGCTGAGCATGCCGGGCCGCCCCTCGGGCCGCACGATCGCTCCCGGGCGCAGCAAGACGGTGTCGCCCAGCATCATCATCATCGTATGGCCGTTGCGGAAGCCGATGGTTTCCGCGCGATGCTCGGTCGATGCACCCTGTGCGATGGTGCAGATCGAACCGATCGGCACGCCGAGCCCGGACACCTCGATCAAGCCGCCGTCGCACGCCACCACACGGCCGAATCGCCGCGGTGCGAGGTCGAGCGAGGCGGTATCGACCGCCCCCAATGTGGTATCGATTAGTGCCCGCATGTTTCAAAGATTTCGGCGAGCGCCCGCCGCCATTGCTGCGGTCCGTCCTCGACCCCGCCATCCTCGGTTTCGACGCGCAATGCACCGCGCTCGACACTGGCATCGGGCACGAGTTCGAGATCGCCTGTCACATTGTCACGGACGAGTTCCAGGTCCTGCGGGTGGATATGGATGATCCGCTGGTCGTGCTTGCGCTGCAACATGGCGGCGGCCGCTTCGACCCTTCGTGCCAGCCCCTCGGCATCGAGAGCCAGCGGCAGGACCGCGTCCTCGCACAGTGCATGCACGGTTGCGAGCATGCGATCGCGCAAATGGCGTTCGCTTTCGGCATCGAAACGCGCAAATGCGAGCTCGATCGCGGATCGCTGCGAGCGTTCCGCCTGGATTTGGGCGGCGAAATCGGCGCGGGCCGATACCTGGCCGTCCTCGTAACCCGCTCGGTAAGCCTGTTCGGCAGCGTCCTCGACCTCCACCTCGGCCGGCGCGGCCTCGACGGCGGGCTTGGTATAGCGGTTGTCACGCGAGAAATTCCCGCGCTTTCCCAGCGAAGAATAGGCGATCCTAGACATAGTCCTCGTCGCCTTCGCCCATCACCAGGTCGCCCTGCGCTATCAGGCGCTTCGCGATCGCGACGATTTCCTTCTGGGCGGTTTCGACATCGGCCTTCTTGACCCGGCCGCGCATCTCGATCTCGTCGCGCAGGCCATCCGCCGCGCGCGAGGACATCGCGCCGTAGAACTGGTCGCGCTGAACTTCCTCGAGCCCCTTGAGCGCGAAGATGAGCGTATCGCTTTCGACCTCGCGCAGCAGCACGCCGGTCATCTTGGTGTCGAGCGCGAACAGATGCTCGAACTTGAACATCTCGTTCTCGAGTTCCTTCGCCAGCTGCTTGTCGATCTTGCCGATCTTCGGCAGCACGTTCTTCTCGACACT
>JBFOLW010000091.1:0-2307 GCA_040830305.1 Erythrobacter sp. | reverse complement strand
CGCGGTGCGCCTGCCGACGCTTGCCTACGTCCATGCCTGGCTCGGCGAAGGGGGCATGATCGCGCTTGCAGTGCTGCTGATGGCCGCGACAGTATGGGCATGGTGGAAACGGCTGGGCGAGGAGCCGGGTGGACCGCGGGTCAGGCGGATCGGTGCAGCGCTGATGCTGATGGGCGCGTCGCTCGGCCTCAACCGCTATTACTTCGTGCTCCACGAGCTTTGGGCCGGGATGCTGGTCGCGCTCGCTTTCGGGCTGCACCGGCCCGGGCGCTGGGGCTGGGCGCTGGCGGTCGCCGCGCTGGCGCTGGCGATCCGCGAGCATGTGCTCCCCTTCGTCCTGTTGCTGGGCGCGATGGCCGCCTGGCGGCGCGACTGGAAGGAGGCCGCGGCCTGGACGGCGCTTGTGCTTGCCTTCCTCGCGGCGCTGGCATGGCACCTGTCGCTGGTCGCTCCGCATGTCCTGCCAACCGATCCCGAAAGTCCGGACTGGCTGGTGCTCCGCGGGCTGTCGGGCTGGCTCGGCAATATCGTGCTGAGCTCGAACCTCAGGTTTCTGCCCCACGAGGTCGCTGGACCGCTGGTGCTGCTGATGGTGCTGGGCTGGGCGGGCTGGAAATCACCCGCAGGCACGACCGGCACGCTGCTCTATCTCGGCTATGGCCTCGCCTTCATGCTCGCTGGCCGGGCGAACAATTTCTACTGGGGGGCGGTGGTGGCGCCGGCCTTGTTCATCGGTCTCGCCTTCCTGCCGATGGCGCTGTCCTCGCTGCTGCGATCGGCGCGGGGCAGGCAATGACCCTGCCCGAACGACCGCTTGCGGCGCTGCCACGCTGGGCGGCACTTCTGCTTTTCCTGGCAACGCTTCTTGCCTGTATCTGGAATGCCTTCGCGCTTGAGGCGCGCAACACCGCGCATGAGGCGGATATCGCGCAGCGGCTCGACCGGGGCGAGCGGCCCGACATGGACCTCTACCGCGCGGTGAATGCGCGCGTAGCCGCGGGCGAGGATTACTACCGGGCGGCAGCCGCGGAACACCGCGAATTCGCCATGCCCACGACTCCCTTCGTCACCGTGCGCACGCCCGTGCTGGCATGGACGAGCGCCCTGTGGGGCGAGGATGGCTGGCGGATCATTGCGGTGGTCCTTTGGGCCGCCAATGTGCTCGGCTGGATTTTCGCCCTGCGGCAGGAGGGACGGTTCGCACGGCTCGCTGCGGGCGGTTTGGCCGGGCTGTTCGGAGTGGTTACCTTCATTCCCGAAATCCCCTTCAGCCACGAGATACTGGCCGCGCTGATGCTATCGCTCGCGCTGGCGCTTTCGGCGGGCAGCGCGTGGCTGGGCGGGGTGGTGCTCGCGACCTTCGCCATTGCCCTGCGCGAATTGGCACTTCCTTTCCTGCTTGCCTGGGGGGCGATCGCTGTGGCGGCGGGGGAGAGACGCAAGGCGCTTGCACTCGGCAGCGCACTCGTCGTGCTGGCAATCGGGCTTGCGCTGCACGCTTCTGCAGTGGCCTCCATCCGCCAACCGAGCGATCTCGTCTCGCCCGGATGGAGCGGTCTGTTGGGACCAGCGCTGCCATTCTACGGCATCCACATCACCACGCTGCTGCAAACGCTGCCCGCGTGGATCGCGGGGGCGCTCGGCGTCCTGCCAATGCTCGGCTGGCTCGCATTGGGTGGCAGGCTCGGGGCCTTCGCCACCCTGTGGTTCGCAGGATTTATTGCCGCGGTCGCGATATTCGCGCGGCAGGAGAATCTCTACTGGATGGGCCTGTTCGTGCCAGCCTACGGTATCGGAATGGCTTTCGTCCCGCGAGCGATCGCCGATCTTCTTGGCGCGATCAGGCGAACGGCTTCTGCACGCCCCAGGCCCGCATCGCCACGATGATGATGAGGCAGTGAAAGGCTTCGACAGCCATCGGCACCAGCCAGCCTTCGTACGGGCCTTGCGCGATCACATTGATGAACCGTCCCGTAAAGGCGATGCCGAACAGGCCCAGCGCGGGTAGCAGTGCCTCGGGACGCCGCTTCCATGCCCCCCAGGCGAGGGACATGGCGGTCACATAGAAGAACGCGGTCATGTCGCCACGCAAGGTCGATTCGCCATGCGTCGACACGATTGCCAGCCCGAAATCGCCCGCCGCTCCTGCCGGATCGACCAGAAAGCTGGTGCCCAGCACCAGGTCGAGTATCGCCAGCGCGAGCAATATCGCGCTCAGGATCACATGCATCTAAACCCCTCCGTTTCCCCTTTATTCACCATGCAAGCGTAAGCCGAATCAGGGAAAACGCCAGCCTTGCACGCTGG
>JBFOLW010000090.1:0-5406 GCA_040830305.1 Erythrobacter sp. | reverse complement strand
TGCCCAGCATGCCGCGCGCCGCGCTGGCGCCCATGGCCAGCACCAGTTTCGGCTGCACGATCGCGCGCTCGCTCTCGATCCACCAGCGGCAGGTGTCGATCTCCTTCGCCCCCGGGTTCTGGTGCAGCCGCCGCTTGCCGCGCTGGACATATTTGAAATGCTTCACCGCATTGGTGACGTAAGCCGCGCGCCGGTCGATCCCGGCCCTTTCGAGATGGGTGTCGAGCAGCTGGCCCGCCGGCCCGACGAAGGGGCGTCCCGACTGGTCTTCCTGGTCGCCCGGCTGTTCGCCGACGATCATCAGCGCCGCGTCCTGCGGCCCCTCGCCCATCACCGCATGGTTGTCGAGCTGGCCGATCGGGCACTTGCGGCAGGCATGGATCGCCTTGTCGATCGCCGCCAGCGTTTCGGGACGTTCCTCGAATTCGCCAGAGAAAACCGATTTGCCTTGCTCGACCATCTTCGCCTCGCGCCCCTGCGCACCGGCGACGAGTTCGGGAATGAGCGAGGCCTCGGGCATGTTCTTCCAGTATTTCCTGGGCATCTCCTTCAGCATCGCGCCCACTTTCAGCCGCGCGGGGTTGAAGATCGAGGCATAATAGCTGCGCCAGAGATCCTCCATCGGATCGCCGCCGGGTGCATCGCTGCGCTCGGCGGGCGGGCCCTCGGACATGGTTTCGCCGTCCCAATGCAGGCTTCCGCGCGGGGTGAGGATCGACCAGCGCATGTTCGAAAAGCGGCGCATGAAAAAACCCGCATTGGCGCGCAGGATATGATGATCGGGCTCGAACCAGGCGACGTAATGCTCGTCCGCCCCGCCATTGTCGTCCTCGCTTTCGACCAGGCGGAAGCGGACGAAAGCATGCATCTTGTGGCTGTCGCGCCGGACGTTCTTGGCAAGTTCCTCCACCCGCCGCACATCGAGGTCGGCCTTGTCCTCCATCATTCGCGGACTGGCCTGCAGCCGCCACAACAGGCGATAAAGCAGCGCAAAGCGTTCGGGGTCCGAATGGAGGATGGCATTGCGCGCAAGGCTCACGAAACGGCGGTTGGCGCGTACCGGCTTCGCATCCACCGGCGGCACCGGCATGCGCCGCTCGCCGTGCGCGAACAGGTCGCCGCTCCCGCCCGGCTCGACCCAGGCGATCCGGTCGGGCGGCACCTCGCACTGGACGAGCGCGCGCGCCCGTTCGCGCCAGAAATCGAAATCGTCCGGCTCTGGCAGCTGCACCGTGTAATAGGTGCCGAGCTTGACGTGCTGGAGCGCGGTCATGCCATAAAAAGCTCCAGCTGCTCGGCCCTTGGCGCGAGCAGGCTCCTGAGATCGGCCCGGTCGGTCAGCGTGACCGGCCGCCAGTCCACCGTGCAGATGAAGGGGCGCACCTTGGCGATCGACTGGGTCAGCCGCGCGACGTCGTCCAAGCGCAACGCACGGTGGCGGCGGCTCGCGAGGATCTTGCCCACCGCCTTCACACCGAGACCGGGCACGCGCAGCAACTGCTCCTTCGATGCGCGGTTCACGTCGACCGGGAAAACCTCACGAAACTTCAGCGCCCAGGCGAGCTTGGGATCGATATCGAGCGGCAGGTTCCCATCCGCCTCGGTCGCCTGCATCACATCGGTCGGCTTGTAACCGTAGAAACGCATCAACCAGTCGGACTGGTAGAGCCGGTGTTCGCGGATCAGCGGCGGACGCTTGAGCGGCAACACCGCGCTGGCATCGGGGATCGGCGAGAAGGCGCTGTAGTAGACGCGGCGCAGGCGGAAACTGTCGTACAGCCGGCTGGCCTTGCCCACGATATCTGAATCGGTCGCGGCATCGGCGCCGACGATCATTTGCGTCGACTGACCCGCAGGCGCGAAACGCGGGGCATGTTTGAACCTCTTGCGCGCGTCCTTCGCCTCGACCAGATCGGCCTTCACCTTGCCCATCGCGCCTTCGATCTGGCGCGCATCCTTGTCGGGTGCGAGGCGCGTGAGGCCGCTGTCGGTCGGCAGTTCGACATTGATCGACACACGGTCGGCATAGAGCCCCGCCTGGTGGACGATCTCCGGGTCCGCCTCGGGGATGGTCTTCAAATGGATATAGCCGCGAAAATCGTGTTCTTCCCGCAAGATACGAGCGACTTCGACCAGCTGCTCCATCGTGTGGTTCGAGCTTTTCACGATCCCCGACGAGAGGAACAGCCCCTCGATATAATTGCGCCGGTAGAAGGCCAGCGTGAGATCCACCACCTCCTGCGGGGTGAACCGCGCCCGCGCCACGTTCGAGCTCTTGCGATTGATGCAGTAATGGCAATCGAAGATGCAGTGGTTGGTCAGCAAGACCTTCAACAGCGAGATGCAGCGGCCATCGGGTGCATAGGCATGGCAGATCCCCATCCCCTCGGTCGAACCGATCCCCTTGCCCCCGATCGAGTTGCGCCTGGCCGTTCCCGAAGACGCACATGATGCATCGTATTTCGCAGCGTCGGCGAGAATCTCGAGCTTCTGGAGGATCGTTTGCGCGGCCATATGTTCTTTATATGTTCTTCCGGTGCCATCTCCAACAACAAATGATGAAATCTGGGAACCTGCTGCGCCGGAGGCCGTAATGGGTGCACGGACCGGGCCCCTCTGGCGAGCATCTGCTCGTGATGTCGGACGTACTCTGGGGGGCCGGCCATATTCCTACATGCTGCCCTTCGGTGCCCATCCGGGCGTCAATCAATCCTCAGAAGGGAAAGACATGACCAAGATCTTGCTTACGACTATCCTTGCCGGCAGCTCGCTGGCCCTTGCTGCTTGCAGCGAAGCGACCACGGAAGCCGAAGACGGCAGTGCCATCGCCGAAACAGCAGCCGCCCCCATTACCGAAGCCGAGGTCGCAGCGGCGCAGCAGGCTTGGGGCGAAGGCATCGTCGCCATCGGCCAGACCTACACCGAAGAGGGCGATTTTCGCGCCCGTGCGCAGGAACACATCGCCACACACTATGCCTATGGCGACGACCAGACGATCCTGTTCAAGCCCACGCTGGCTGCGGAAGACCAGTTCCGTGAAAACGACGCCGAAGCGCTCAGCTACTTTGTCGGCACCGAAGGAACCGAAGATGGCGGTTTCGCTATCGCACCCTATACCGCGGTACGCTGGGAGAATAATGGTACGGTCATCTCCGATAGCGGCGACATGGCCGTAGCGATGGGCAATTACTACTTCACCGGCACCGATGGCAGCGACACGAAGGTGGAATATTCCTTCGCCTATGAACGCGGCGATGACGGCGAGCTCAAGATTGTGCTCCACCATAGTTCGCTCCCCTACAGCGCGGACTGATCAGCGCTTTTTCACGCTAAGGGCCGCTCTTCGGGGCGGCCCTTTCCTTTCGCCTCAGGCGCACAGCCCCTGCAGGTACCAGTCGGGCGCCCCGCCGCGCCCGTCGCCGATGATACCGAGGCGGTAGATCCAGTAGCGCCGCCCTTGCGCGTCCTCGATCCGGTAATAGTCGCGCAAACGCGCGGCTCCGCGCTCGCGCCACCATTCGGGCGCGATCCGTTCGGGCCCCTCGACCCGGGCCACCTCATGCACCTCACCGCGCCAGCGAAAGCGCTGCGGATAGCCGTCGGGCGTCGCATAAAGCACGGCGATCCTCTCCGGACTGTCGAGCAGTTTCAGCGGCCGGGCATGGAAGGCGAGTTGGCCTTGCGAGGCGGCTTCCGGTTCGAGCGGCGATTGCCAGCGCTGCGCGCGCTCGGGAATATGGCTGGCGAAAGGCACCGGGCGGCTGACCGCCCGGGCCCCGAGGCGAACCGTCAGCCTGTCGATACAGGCGGCCAGCGATGTGCCATGGTTCTCTGCCGCCGCTTCGATGTCGCCCTGTTCCAGCGCCAGCGGCTCGGCCCAGCTGGCACGCAGCCTCAGCATCTCGATCCCGAAGCCTGCATCGACATCGTCCAGACGGGCGCCGAAAAGCCGCACGATATGCGCCGGATCGCGGGTGGCAGAGGCCATTTCGAGACGGCGCACCACCACCTCGCCATCGACGCGCCACAGGCCGAGTTCGAGCCGTCGTGCGCCCTGCCCCTGCCCCTCGAGCTCGCGCGCCATGTCCCCGGCCAGGTCGGCAACGACCCGGTCGAGCAACTGCCGATGGCGGATCGGCTCCATCAGGCGGCGCTGGACCAGCGGCATTTGCTGCGGGACCACGGGCAGCAGCGGTTCGGGCACGCGACCGAGCAGCTGGTCCAGGCGGATGAGCGGGTTGGCGGCGGGCGACTTGCGGTTGCGAAACCGTCGCTGGATCGCATCGCGGCCGCCGCCGCCCTCTTCGATCCCGGCGATCTCGCCCATGCGCTTGAGGCCGAGACGACGCAAGACGGTCAGCACATCCTGATCGAGCCGCAGCGCCGCCACCGGTAGGTCGGCCAGCGCACGCTCGATCGCACTGGCCCCGCTGTCCACGATCGCGCGATCCGGCCCGTGATGCGCCAGCGCCCAGGCCGCGCCTGCCGTCGGAGCGATCGCACTGCGGACGGCCAGGCGCCGCCGGGCGAAGGCCTGGTGGACATCGGCCAGCAAGCGCTCTTCGCCGCCGAAGAGGTGCGGCACCGAGGTTACGTCGACCAGCAGCCCGTCGGGCGCGTCGAGCGCCGACCATGGCCCCCAGCGTTGCGCCCATACGGCGAGATGCTCGAGAAAGGCCAGGTCGCCCGCCGGATCGGACGGTGCGGTGGCGATTTCGGGACACAGCGTACGCACATCGGCGAGCATCATGCCGCGCCGCGCACCGGCAGCGGCGCCGGCACGATTGACCGCTTCGATCCGCGGCCCGTGCGCGGTATCGCCGATCAGAACCAGCGGTCCGGCATCGAGGGCGGCGCCGCTCTCGCCCATCGCGATGCGCCAGCGATCCACCGCCAGCGCGGGAAGCCAGATCGAAAGGATGCGGCGCGCGCGCGACACGCCTGCAGGGGGCATGCTCACGCCCGGAGCGGCGGATGTCGCAGGCGCAATCCCGCCGTCCAGTCGGCAATTGCTTCGTCGGCCTCGCGCCGCGCCCTGCTTGCCGTGAGAGATCCCTGCTTCTCGCCCAGCACCCATTCGCCCGGCGCATGCGCGCGTGCGCGGAACAGTTCGGCCTGCCAGCGCGGCGCCCCGGGGGCGTGGGCATTCCAGCGTGGGTGCGGCGATGGGGCCGAGGCGACTTCCCACCGCATCCGCGCGGAGGACAGGTCGCGTGCAGCGTCGATACGGACGAGAAACAGCGGTACGCCGTGCTTCTCGCTCGCCAGCGTCAACCGGCGCGAGGCGGTGAAATCAAGCGGTCTGGGATTGCCTGCAATCTCCCCCACCACGAAGGCGAGATCGCGGCAGCGCAGGCCTTCTTCCAGGGCGAAGAGCGCGTCCTCGGCCTTTTCGGCCAGCACGTG
>JBFOLW010000089.1:0-5639 GCA_040830305.1 Erythrobacter sp. | reverse complement strand
GGTCCGGGGTTTCCGAGGCCTGTCCAGATCTGCATGCGCGCCCCTTAGCTTCGCCTTCGCCAAATGCAAAACGCCGGCCCCTTGCGGGACCGGCGCTTCGATTGCGATACCGGAAGTGCGGATCAGTCGTCGGACTGGTCTGCTTCGCCTTCGACGGTTTCGGCGTCCTGTTCGGTGACTTCGGTCTCTTCGACCTCGTCGCCTTCCTGCGTGGTGTCGCCTTCGGCCTTCTTGAGCGCCGACGGAGCAACCAGCGTCGCGATGGTGAAGTCACGATCGGTGATCGCGCTCTCGCTGCCTGCGGGCAGGGTCACTTCGCTGATGTGGATCGAATCGCCGACTTCTTTGCCGGTAACGTCGATTTCGATCTCGCTCGGGATCTTGTCGTTGTCGCAGACCAGCTCGAGCTCGTGACGGACCACGTTGAGAACGCCGCCCTTCTTGAGGCCCGGGCTGCTTTCTTCATTGGTGAAGACGACCGGAACCTGGACTTCGATCTTGCCGCCCTTGGCAAGACGGAAGAAGTCGACGTGCTCGGGGCGATCGTTGACGGGGTGGAGCGACACGTCCTTGGGAAGCGTCTTGACCTTCTTGCCACCGAGCTCGATCTCGACGATCGAGTTCATGAAGTGGCCGGTGCCGAGCTGGCGGACCAGTTCCTTGGCTTCGACGTGGATCAGTGTGGGTTCTTCCTTGCCGCCATAGATCACGGCGGGGACGCGGCCTTCGCGACGCAGTGCACGGGAGGCTCCCTTGCCAGCCCGTTCGCGCGTCTCGGCCGGCAGGGTCAGAGCATCGCTCATGTCGCTTACCTTTCGAAATACATTTGCTTACATGTTCGGTCCACCACGCCTCCAGGGATGACCATGGTGCCGAAGGGCGCGCGCATAGCAGGGCGGCCGCGAAAAGCAAGTCCGAAGGCTTGTCCGGACGGCGCTATTCGATCCGCCGCACCTTGTATCCGCGCGACTCGAGCAGCTTGGGCAGGCCCGAATCGCCGAGCAGGTGACCGGCGCCGACCGCGATCAGCGGCTTGTCACGCGCCGACAGCAGGTTCTCGATCTGCGCGGCCCAGTCGGCGTTGCGGTCGCGCAGCAGCGCCTGAGCGAGCTCCGGATCGGCGAGGATGCCCCGGCGTGTGAGTTCGACCAGCCGATCGGTATCGCCCTCCAGCCAGGCATCGGCGAGCGTGCTCGTCTCGCCAGCGTAATCCCGCGATTCCTCGAGCACAGCATTGAGCAAGTCGCGCTGCTCCGCCTCGGGAAGGCCATCGAAGATGGCAAGCTGGCCGCGAGCGCCCTCGAGTTCGACGACCTCGCGCTTGTCGAAGGCGGCAAGCAGGACGCGATCGGCGCCATTCTCGGCGCTGGCCGACTGCGCGACCTGCGCCAGTGCCAGCGCGGCAGCCCAGCTTTCCATCGGATCGAAGTAGTTGCGCCGCACCTTGGCCTTCACCAGCAGCTCCTCGAACTCCTCGCGCAGTTCGGGATCGATCCGGCTGGCGATCGGGCTGGCGGGCCGGTCGAAAGCCATTTCCTCGAACAGTCTCGACAGCGCCTCGCCGTCCTCGAGATCGGCGACCTCGACGACCAGCATGTCGGCCTGGCCTAGAACGGTGTCGAGCCGGGCGGAGCGCCACTGCGTATCGTCGGGCAGCGCATGGATCGTGCCGAACATCCAGCCTTCGACTGCGCCGCTGCTGTCGGCAATTTCCCACAGCGCCGGGTAGGGGCCTTCGGTCTTGGCCGTGTCGGGCTCCTGCGAACAGGCGGCGAGCAACAGCACGAGTGCCGCACAGAGCGAAGGGATGAAGCGCAGGTTCATGGTATCTTCCTGCACGGTTCAGCCACGTGCGCAAGCGTGCATCGGCAGCTGCCCGGTCATGGGACGGTTACTGCACGCGCGATACGGTGAGGCCGCGTCCGGCTAGGTAATCCTGTACGCTGCTCTCGCCCGCGAGATGCCCCGCGCCGACCGCGATGAAGACGGTGCCGGGCTCGTCGAGGCGAGTGTCGATCCACTCCGCCCAGCGCGCATTGCGGTTATAGAGCAGCGCATCGGCGAGCACGGGGTCGGTCAGCCCGTCGTTCATCAAGGTGGCGAGGCCGTCGGCATCACCTTCGAGCCATTCGGCGACCATCCGGTCCATCATCGGCACCATCTGATCGATATTGTCGGCCGAGACCATCAGGAAAGCGAGCTGCGAATCGACAGGGAGCGTATCGAACAGCTCGATCTGCTCCTCGAGCGTTTCGAGCGCGCCGCGTTTGGCATCGGCGGGAGCAAGCTGCTCGAGCCTGGTTTCGACACCGCTTTCGGCAGCGTAGCCCGCCTGCAACAGCGGGACCACCGCGAGCGTCATGCCTGCAAACCACGGTTCGAAGCGATCGAAGGCGGCGGGCGGCATGCCCAGCTTGGTCAGCGCGATCTCGTAGCTGGTCCGGTCGGGGTCGGTAAGCAGTTCGCGCAGCGACTGGCCGGCGGGCAGCAGCGCCTTGCCCATGACCATCTGCTGCGCGGACGGATCCTGCGCCGCGCCATTGGGTATCTCGGTGACCAGTTCCTGCGAGGCGGCGAGCGCGGTCTCGATCGGTCCCTTGTACCATTCGACCCCGTCGGGCAGCGCGTGCACGGTACCGAACAGGTAGATCGTCGTGTCCTCGTCGGCGACCTTCCACAGTCCGGGGCCGACAGGAGCGGGTGCCTCCACCGCGACCGGCGCAGTCGCCACGTCCGCATCGGAATAGGTCGCACAGCCCTGCAGCGCCAGCGCGAGCGGTGCGAGCCAGGCGAGGGCGGGGCGAGGGGAAAAACGGATCATGCGCGGCGATTCCTTGTGCTTCGCTCCCCGCGATAGCGAGCGTTGGCCCCGCTTGCCAAGATGGCGCGCATGCGTCCACCGCCACACTTGCTGCGCTGCGGCATTGACCGGCGAATTGCCTTGCGCCATTGCCCCGCGCCATGGACCGCAATCCGCAAAATTCCTTTCAGGACATGATCCTCGCGCTGCACGATTTCTGGAGCGCGCACGGCTGCCTGATCCTCCAGCCCTACGACATGCGCATGGGCGCAGGGACCTTCCACACCGCGACCACGCTGCGCGCGCTGGGGCCCGAGCCGTGGAACGCCGCCTTCGTGCAGCCCTGCCGCCGCCCGACCGACGGGCGTTATGGCGAGAACCCGAACCGGCTGCAGCATTATTACCAGTACCAGGTGATCCTCAAGCCGAGCCCGCCCGACATCCAGGACCTTTACCTGAAGAGCCTCGAGGTGATCGGGATCGATCCGCTGAAGCACGATATCCGCTTCGTCGAAGACGACTGGGAAAGCCCGACGCTGGGCGCGTGGGGCCTCGGCTGGGAAGTCTGGTGCGACGGGATGGAAGTCACCCAGTTCACCTATTTCCAGCAGATGGGCGGGTTCGACTGCAAGCCGGTCGCAGGCGAGCTGACCTACGGGCTCGAACGCCTCGCCATGTACATCCAGGGCGTCGACAACGTCTACGATCTCAATTTCAACGGCCGCGGCGTCTCCTATGGCGACGTCTTCCTCGAGAACGAGAAGCAGATGTCGAAGTGGAACTTCGAAGTCGCCGAAACCGATGCGCTGTTCGACCTGTTCAACAAGGCCGAGGCCGAGTGCAGGAACGCGCTCCAACACAACGTCCCGATCGCCGCCTACGAGCAGGCGGTCGAGGCGAGCCACATCTTCAACCTGCTGCAGGCGCGCGGCGTGATCAGCGTGCAGGAACGCGCCAGCTACATGGGCCGCGTCCGCGATCTCGCGCGCGGATCATGCGAAGCGCATATGGAGAAGGAAGCGCCCGCGTGGGCCGAGAAATATCCGGAGTGGTCGAAATGAGCATGACGACCATACATCCGTTCGTGTCGAGCGCAGTCGAGACACGTTGGTCTGACGCAAGCATCCCGTCTCTCGACTTCGCTCGAGACGAACGGAGTACGGGAGGCGCGCATGTCTGATTTCCTCCTCGAACTGCGCAGCGAAGAAATCCCGGCCCGCATGCAGGCGGGGGCGCGCGCCGAACTCGAAAAGCTGTTCCGCCGCGAGATGGATGCCGCGGGGGTCACGGCGGGCGAAATCACCGTCTGGTCGACCCCGCGCCGCCTTGCGCTGATCGCACGCGAACTGCCGCAGGCGACCGAGGCCGTCAGCGAGGAACTGAAGGGGCCGCCCGAAGGCGCGCCCGACCAGGCGGTCGAGGGTTTCTGCCGCAAGATCGGCGTCACCCGCGACCAGCTCGAAGTGCGCGACGTGAAGGGGCGCCCGACCTATTTCGCGGTCAGGAACATTCCCGGCCGCGCGACCAGCGAGCTGCTTGCCGAGGCGATCCCCGCGATCGTCGGCGACTTCAGCTGGCCCAAGTCGATGCGCTGGGGCGCGGCCTCGATCAGCACCGAGAGCCTGCGCTGGGTGCGCCCGCTGTCGGGCATCGTCGCGCTGCTGGGTGACGACGTGATCGAATGCGAAGTGCATGGCGTCACATCGGGCGCGGTCACGCTCGGCCACCGCTTCCACCATTCGGGCGACATCACCATCGGCAATGCCGGCGACTATGCCATGAAGCTGCGCGCGGGCCATGTCATCGTCGATCACGAGGAACGGCAGGACCTGATCCGCTCGGGCGCGGCCAAGGTCGCGACCGAAGCCGGTCTCACGCTGGTCGAAGATGAAGGACTGGTCGTGGAGAACGCCGGCCTCACCGAATGGCCCGTCCCGCTGCTCGGTCGCTTCGAGGAAGACTTCCTCGAGGTCCCGCCCGAGACAATCCAGCTCACCGCACGCGTGAACCAGAAGTATTTCGTTTGCGAAGACGACAAGGGCGGTCTCGCCAACGCCTTCATCTGCACCGCCAATATCGAGGCCGAAGACGGCGGCGCGCGCGTGGTCGACGGCAACCGCAAGGTCCTCGCCGCGCGCCTGTCCGATGCGCGCTTCTTCTGGGACGTCGATCGCAAGAAGACTCTCGCCGAACACGCCAGGGGGCTGGAGCGGATCACCTTCCACGAGAAGCTGGGTACGGTCGCCGACAAGGTCGAGCGCGTGGCCAAGCTGGCCGACTGGCTGGTGTTCGACGCCAAGGCGCCCAATGGTGATCACAAGATGGCGCGCAAGGCTGCCGAGCTCAGCAAGGCCGATCTCGTAACCGAAATGGTCGGCGAGTTTCCTGAGCTGCAGGGGCTCATGGGCGGCTACTACGCGAGGGCAGAAGGGCTGCCGGAAGAAGTATCGGAAGCCATCCGCGACCACTACAAGCCCGTCGGCGCTAATGACGAGGTCCCTACTGCGCCGACAACCGTCGCCGTCAGCCTCGCCGACAAGCTCGACAATCTGCTGAGCTTCTTCAAGATCGACATCCTTCCTACCGGGTCGAAGGATCCCTTTGCGCTGCGCCGTGCAGCACTTGGCTATTTGCGCCTCGTGCAGGCAAACAAGCTCAAGCTCTCGATCGAGGAAGTCGTCCACGCCTGGGCGAGCAAGCCGATGCCGGCGCTGGCCGAGAAACTGGCCGATTTCCTGCTCGACCGGCTTGCCGTGCAGTTGCGCGACGAGGGAGTGCGTCACGACTTCATCGAGGCTTCACGTCAGTGGCGGGGCCGCCCCGACCTGCGCGTCGATCG
>JBFOLW010000088.1:0-3299 GCA_040830305.1 Erythrobacter sp. | reverse complement strand
GCCCGGGAGAGAGGAGAGGAGGGAGGAGAGGCGACTCGCCCCACGAAAACAAGAAAAGGGGAGGATATCCCCCGCCACCCCAACCGGAGCGGGGGGGTGAGGGCAGAGACGCAGACCCGCCCCCCTACCCCCGCGGACGGGAAGCCCCCCGCCGGTTCAAACGGAATTGCGCCTTGCCGTAAAGGGCGCGACCGACCGGGGCGATTGGGGGGAGAATTGCGCTTGGCTACGAAGAATACGCGACACCGCAAGCTATCGCCGCTGAAGGCAATACTTGCCATCTTCGGCTTGTTTGCGGCGGTATCGCTGCTTGGCGGAACCGCGATCTGGTCGGTCATCGGACTGGCCGAGGATTTCGAGATCGACGGACGGGTGGCGCAGGTTCGCGAAGTCGATCCCCGCTTCGGTGCAGGTTGGGGTGCCTATGGCGGTGATGCGCTCGGATCGCGGTTCTCGAACGCGGCGCAAATCACGCGCGCAAATGTCGGCGATCTGGAGATTGCCTGGCAAGCCTCCACGAGGGCGCTCGAAGGGCGCCAAGCGGCGTGGTCGCGAACCGCCTTCGAGACCACGCCGATCCTTGTCGGGGACCGGCTGGTCCTCTGCACCCAGTTCAACGAGGTGATCGCGCTCGCACCCGACACGGGGGCCGAACTCTGGCGCCATGATCCGCAGGTTCCGATTGATGGCCAGCCTGCCAACCAGTTCACCTGCCGCGGCGTCAGCCATTGGCAGGACGCGGGGGCGGACGACACACCATGCTCCTCGCGAATATTTGCCGGTACCGTCGATGCGCGATTGATCGCGCTCGATACGCGCACCGGCGAGCCTTGCGCCGGATTTGGCGACGGCGGAGCGGTGCGCATCGAACCGGGCATGTCGCTGCGCTGGCCCGGCGAGTTCCAGATCACCTCTGCCCCTGCGATCATGGGCGACACCGTCATTACCGGCTCGGCAATCGGTGACAATCTGCGGACCGATGCGCCGGTCGGGATCGTTCATGCGTTCGATGTGCGCAGCGGCGAGCTTCTGTGGACGTTCAACCCGGTACCGCGCGAAACGGACGATCCCGCGCGGGCGAGCTGGGCGGGCGATTCCGCTGACACGACCGGTCATGCCAATGTCTGGTCGACGATTTCGGTCGATGCGGAGCGTGGCCTTGTCTTCCTGCCCACCTCCAGCCCCAGCCCCGACTATTTCGGCGGAAACCGTGTGGGCGACAATCGCTATGCCAATTCAGTCGTCGCGCTCGATGGTCGGACCGGCCAGGTCGCTTGGCATTTCCAGACCGTGCACCACGATCTGTGGGATTACGACGTGCCCGCGCAGCCCGGGCTCTACCAGGTC
Source organism: Erythrobacter sp. (assembly GCA_040830305.1). GTDB lineage: Bacteria > Pseudomonadota > Alphaproteobacteria > Sphingomonadales > Sphingomonadaceae > Qipengyuania. The sequence goes on along the minus strand of JBFOLW010000088.1, from coordinate 1,952 downwards.
TGGAAAGACGGCCGCGCGCATGACGTGGTCGCGCAGGTCACCAAGACCGGCCACGTCTTCGTGCTCGACCGCAAGACTGGCCAGCCCTTTCTTCCGGTCGAGGAGCGTCCGGTCCCGCAGGGCGGGGTCGCGGGGGAAGTGCTCTCCCCGACCCAGCCGTTTCCCGTTCGCACGCCGCCGCTGGTGCGCAATACGCTCGAACCGTGGGACGCGTTCGGCGTGACTCTATGGGACCGCTGGGCCTGCGCCAACGCCATCTCCGACCTGCGCCGCGAAGGCCTCTACACGCCGCCGAGCGAGCAGGGCACGCTGGCTTATCCCTTCACCGGGGGCGGGGCGAACTGGGGCAGCGCGGCCTTCGATCCGGGGCGCAACCTCTTGGTGGTCAACATGAACAATATCGCCGCCTTTGTGCGACTGACCAGGCGTCCGGCCGAAGGCGAGAAGGTCGATACGATCGAGGATGGCGCCGAATTCGCCCCCATGGAGGGCTCGCCCTATCTCATGCAGCGCGCGCCGCTGCTTTCGCCACTCGGCTTGCCCTGCTCGCCGCCGCCCTGGGGCGTGCTCGCAGCGGTCGACCTGGCGACCGGCGAGATCGTCTGGCGTCGAACGCTCGGCACCACCGAGGACCTTGCCCCGGGCGGTCTGGCGCTGCCGATCGGGACGCCAAGCCTCGGGGGACCGGCAGTTACCGCATCGGGCCTCGTGTTCATCGGTGCGACGATGGATGATTACCTGCGCGCCTTCGATGTCGAAACCGGGCGCGAGCTGTGGAAGGGCAGGCTGCCCGCAGGCGGTCAGGCGACACCGATGACCTACCAGTATCGTGGCCGGCAGTATGTCGTCATCGCGGCGGGCGGGCACAGCACTGCCGGAACAAGGATCGGCGACAGCGTGGTCGCCTTCGCTTTGCCGGACTAATACGCCAACCGATCGGATGCGGTGCCTTCCGGAGGCACCGTTAGATCACGGTTTCGCGGCGCGTTGCCGCGGTCCGCATTCAGCCGAACACGGCGACGCACTGCATCCCGTCGAGCACCTGCCGCCCTTCCGCATTCCACAGCCGCAGCCGTTCGCTCGAATAGCCGTGCGCAGCGTGCTGGCTGGCGTTCTCGCTCATCCACCAGCCGTCGCGCGTCTCGGGTGCAGGCTCAAGCAGGTTGAACGACCAGTTGATCGAGCTGATCGGCCCTTGCCGCTGCATCGCGCGCATCGCGCCGGGGGGGAGGACATCGCCCAGCAGGATCAGCTCGCTGACCGGGTCGAGTCCTTCGCGATCCGTCAGCCGTGCCCAGCGGCGGACCACGGGCTCGCCCGGGCCCTGCGTTTCCTGCGCGCGGCGAATCTCGAAATTGCTCTGGATGAAGGCGGGCCCCTTGCCCTTCATTGCCAGTTCCGCCTCTTCCGGCGGCCCGGGCCAGTCGGCCACCGGCGCGGCATCGTGCCGGGCATTGGCTTCGCGCTCGGTGCCGAACAGCCAGAAAGCTGTCAGCGTGCATTGACCCCCGCACCAGATCTCGCTGCGCACCTGCGCGACATTGCGCCCTTGCCGGACGATCTCGCGCTTCAGCTCCAGCTCTGGTCCCGTTGGCGCGACGAACGCAACCTGCGCGGCGCGCAGCGGCGGCAGGTCGGGAAAGGCGCGGGCCGCCGCAGTATAGGCGATCAGCGCCGAGGCACCGCCATAGAGCGTGCGGCCCTGCATCCAGTCGTCGAGGCCGGAAAAGCTGGTTTCTCCGCCGCTTGCGGTGATCGGATCGAGAAGGTTTGCAATGCTCATGCAGAGGGTCATTGCCACTAACGCGGCCTGCGTCCAGACTGACGTTACGTAAGGCGTGAAAGCGCGATTGCCTTTGTGGCAGAGAATCGCTAGTGCGCCGCTTCCCGTGTCGAGAGGCCGGGCGAGGCCCGATGGCGGAGTGGTTACGCAGAGGACTGCAAATCCTTGC
>JBFOLW010000087.1:0-4229 GCA_040830305.1 Erythrobacter sp. | reverse complement strand
GGCATCGACGATGTAGTAAACGGTCTGAGACTGTCCCATTTCCGTAGCACTCCAGCAACTATGGGATAACCCTTACTCGGTGTTTCCCCAACATCGCCTACCAACCGGGCACGTAGTTTTACTCATTAACGCGCGCGACTGCCTGTCGTCCGCTGGCCCGGCAAGTCCCATTCGATCTGGATATCGGCGACACTCCGGCAATGATCGCCGGTCGCCCTAATGGGCGGCAATCGCACCAATCCCGGTGCAGGTCCGGCGCGGCGGGCCCGACGACGAGGCCCGGCCCGTTCGCGCCGAAGCATTGGCGCTTATTGCAGGATTGGGGCCAGCGCGAGGCTGTCGGCAGCAAGCGCTGTCGCGCCCACCTGATCCGCGCCAATCGTCGAAGTGCGGAATGCATCTGCTTCGACGGCTATGCGGATTGCCTGACTGGCCGTGCGGACTTCCAGCCGTGCCATGAGGTTGGCCCGGTGCGCCTCGACGGTCCTCGGGCTGATCCCGAGAGTGCGGGCGATTTCCTTGCTGGTGCCATGGTCGAGCATACAGCCGAGGATCTCGCGCTCGCGATTGCTCAGCGATTCGAGCTGTCGGCGGGCAACGCGCTCACGGTCGCGACGCGCGAAACGGTCCGCGAGTCCACCTTCGAGCTTGGAATATTCGGCAACGATCATGTCGACATCGATGGGATAGGCCACATAGGAGGCGGCACCCGCCTGCATGACGGACACGACACGCGGAACCTCGATCTGCTCTGCATAGGCGATCACGGGGAGCCAGGACCGCTGCTCGACCGCCTCGACCAGACAGTCGACGTCCTGGCCATCGTCGCAATACAGGACAAGGCCACGGCTCGGCATCAAATCGATGAACTCTTCGGTCGTTTCGAACGGCTCGGAATGGATCTGGCGATCCATCAGCAGCCGGCAGACTTGCGCACGGCGAGTGGCATCGCCGTCAATGACGAAAATTCTCAACATATCGGAAGCCCCAAGAAAAAGTACGAATTGAAACAGGAATTCGAATCTATCATGAGGTCTCTATGCCCGCTTCTTGTACGAATCGCGGCGTAGTCATCGAGACGGATTTCGTAATACTACGAATGCGCGCGGCGCGCTAACGCGACGTTCTCCATTTTGGTGATCGAAATGGGATCGGATGTAGTCGGCGTTCAGGCCATTTTCGCGGCTCTGAATGCCGCGGCGATCTCCGCCATATCTTCCCGCAATTGAACGATTTTCTGCAAATCGACGAAGCGAATCGAGTCGAGCAGAAGACTTTTCGCGGCACCGTAGAACTGCAGCAGACTCGTTGCGAGTTCGGCCTCGCGATCGATTCCGATCTCCAATGCGGTCAATGCGGTAACGCAGCGGGTCAGTGTCCGGCTTCGTACAGCGCGATCGTTGCGCTGCTCGGCGATTTCGAGGACGCCGAGATTCTCGATCAGATCCTCGAGGCAGATCAGCACGAGATCGTCGCGTCCACTGGCCATCAGCCGGGCGTCGAAATGGCTGTCGCGGTAAGCGTCCCTGGGTTGTGCACGGGCCAGCATATCAGTCTCTCTGCGCGTTCCAGACGTCGATCTGCGACTGCAGGAATGACAGGGTGGATTGCGACGCGGCGACACGGCTGTCGGCCTTGGCGAAGCGGGCGACCATGCTCGAACGCAGCGCCTCCTGCTGTTCGGCCAGCTTTTCGAGGTCGCGCGTGATATCCTGCGACTTCGACTGGTAGCTGGCAATCGAACCGGCCAGCGTTCCCGGATCGCTCGACACGCTGTTGGCCCGCGCCATCCGGTCGATCGTCGAGTAGATTCCGTCGATCCCGGTGGTGAACATGGCGGCCACACCAGCAGGGTCGCGCGCTAGCGCGGCAGTGAGCTTGGAAGGGTCGTACGTAAAGCTCCCATCACGCTGAATCGCGAGGCCGAGCTCCGACAAGGTCCGCGGGGCGCCGGCGGGCGCATTGGGCATGATCTCAACCGATCCCAGACCCGAAAGGCTCCGGCTCAAGGCGCGGGCGCCCGAATCGCGTGCGAGGTCCCCGGTCTTCGGATCGGTGGCGCTGCGCAGCTCTGCGACGATTTCGTTGAGCGCGCCAGTGATGTCCTGCATCACGCTCGAAAGTGCGCTGTTGGGGCTGTTGAAAGTAATTGTCGCCGGAGCGCCGGCGTTGGTCCCCGTCAGCTCGAGCGAGAGGCCCGGAGCGACGGAATCGATCGTGTTGGAAGCGCTTTTCCGCGCGAGGCCGTCGAGCAGGTACTCTGCATCCGTCGAGGTCTTGACCAGCCGGGCCGGATCGCCTCCCGGTTGCCATGCGAGCGCCGAAAGGCCGGGGTTGGCACCGTCTTCTGTTGCCTCGATCACAAAACCGCTTTGCAGACCGGTGGCACCCTTTACCACCAGCTGTGCGCCCGACGTCGTCTGCGCGACATAGGCGTTGAGGCCGGCGTTCTTGGCGTTGATCGCAGAGGCAACGTCTTTCAGCGTCGCGCCTGCCGCAATGTCGACCGTCAGCGGGGTGCTGCCGGCATCCTCGGTAAAGCTGGCATTGGTGGTTGCGCCGAACCGTATTGTCAGCGTGCCCGCACCGACCGTGTCGGTTTCGCTGGCGTAGGTCGGGCCGGTGAGCACCTGGTTGCTCGCCACTTTGGTGACTTCGAGCGAATAGCTGCCCTTGCCGATGGTCCCGATCGGCGTCGATACCGCGGCGACGGAGGCATTGGTGATTTTCGGAAGCGGTGCGAGGTCGCCTGTGCGCAGCCGGTCACCCAGCGCGCCGGAGAAGGTCGACAGACTGCTGCGGATCGACCCGGCGAGCGAGATGCGGCGCTCCAGCAGCTCGGACTGGTCGGTCAGGCGCTGGTTGCGTCCGGCAAACTGGGCTTCGGCCAGCTGGGTGGCCAGACCGGTCATGTCTATGCCGCTGCCAATGCCGAGCGAAGAGGCGATCGAGGAAGACGAAATACTCATCGCTCTGATAACGACGCCCCGCCCTGCGGATTAACCGTCAATCTGCCGTCGGCATCGAAACGCAGGGCCGCAGGCACTTCCACCATCGGCATCGGCGGGGTCTCGCCGCGCTTGAGCGAGAACACGTAAGCCAGCACCGAAGCGACGGCGCCGTAGAGATCTTCGCAGATGATCTGCCGTTCGCGCGTGGTGTAATAGACGGAACGGGCGAGCTGCGGGATCTCGAGCATCGGCAAGTCGAGCTCGCGCGCCAGTTCCTTCATCGCCAGCGCCTTGTCGCCGCGCCCCTTGGCAAGGACGATCGGCGCCGAAGCCTTGGCCGGGTCGTAGGTCATGGCGACAGCGAAGTGGGTCGGGTTGGTAATGACGAACTGCGCCTCGCGCATGGCGCCGGAGACCGATCCGGTGGCGATGTCACGCTGACGCTGGCGCCGCGCGGCGCGCATTTCGGGCGAGCCTTCGGTTTCCTTGTTCTCGTCGCGCAGTTCCTGGTGGCTCATCTTCAAGCGCTTCTGCTGTCGCAGCCACTGGATCGGCAGATCCACGAATGCGATGACCACCAACCCGGCGCTGAGCGCGAAGATCAGCGAGATGATGGCATGCCAAGCGGCGGTCAGCTGGGCGGACAGATTGCCGCGGCCCAGCCCGATGATGGTTTCCATGCTGTTCCACCACCACGCGGCCCCGATGGCTCCAAGCAGGATGATCTTGAGGATCCCCTTGCCCATCTCGATCAGGCCCTGCGGGCCGAACATGCGCTTGAGACCCTGCAGCGGATTGATCCGCTGGCCCTTGACCTTCAGATTGTCGACTACCCAGCGGCCACGGCCGAAGCTCAACTGCGTGATCAGCGTCACGACGAGCACGGGCACGGCGAGCGTCAGGATCGCCGGAACGCCGAGCAGCAGGCCCTGCATGAACAGGTCCTCGATGACGAAATCGTTCATGTCCTTGGCGTCGAACAGAAAGGCTTCGCGCGCGAGTTGCGACAGGCCTTCGAGCAGCCACGGCCCTGCAAGGGCAAGCCAGGCACCGCCAAACAGCATGACCGCCGCAGTGCCCGCATCCTTTGAGCGGAGGACGTCGCCCTTCTTCGCGGCATCGGCCAGCCGCTTCTCTGTCGGGGCAAAGGTCTTTTCGCCGGCGGTTTCCTCGCTCATTGCACGATCACGCTTTCGGTCTGATCGAGGGCGTCACCGACAAGCCCGGTGAACTGGTCGAAGATCAGCGGGGCAGAGATGATGAGCGCGGCAAGGCCGG
>JBFOLW010000086.1:0-10818 GCA_040830305.1 Erythrobacter sp. | reverse complement strand
GCGCTCGCCCGCCTGCATCGCGGAGACCTGCTGTCGGCCCCTTCGACCCGCTTGCTGCTCGACACGCTGGAGCGGACCAGGAGCGGTCCGCGGCGGCTCAAGGCGGGCGCGCCCGAAGGCTGGCTGGTGCGCCACAAGACCGGGACCGGGCAATTCTACGACGGCGAGCAGTCGGGCTATAACGATGTCGGCATCGTAACCTCGCCCGAGGGGCGCAGCTATGCCGTGGCGGTGATGATCGCCCGCACCCGCGCGCCGACCCCGGTGCGGATGGAGATGATGCAGGAAGTCGTGCGCGCGGTGGTTCGGTATGACGAAGCGGGTCGAAGCGAGAGCGCAACCCCGACCGAGCCGGAGGTCGCTCCGACCGATCGCTAGCCTGTTTGGCCGTCGGAGAAATCGGCCTCGGGCTTGGGAATCCAGCGCATCACGCCGCCAGCCAGCGGTGTCCACGCCCCCATCGCGACCCCCGCCTGCGCGAGCACGTCGCCGACCCACTGGTTGCAGGTGTTGGTCAGCGTGTAGCGCCCGCGCGCGTCGTAGTGGCGCGCGCCGCGCTCGAAGCTATGGTAGGTGGTGCGCGTTTCGCCCGCGGCAAGCGGGGGCAATGCCGCCTCGATCTGCGCGACCAGCCGGGCATATTCCGCGCGCCTGAGGGTAAGCGGCCGGTGGTATTCGCCCGGCGCCGGGCGGACGTAATGGGCCACCCGCATCAGTCCGTCGCCGCCGAACAGTGCGATCCGCAGCGCGGTGCTCGCCTTGAGATCGCCCCAGGTCGGCGTGTCGAGGAACACCTCCTTCTCGCCCCAGCCGATCGCGACATGCGTCGGCATCTGCCCGTCGAAACGCGGCTGTCCGGCAGAGGGGAAGGTCGTCCGCCAGTCCTTGACCGGGCTGACCACAGGCATGACGATTCCGGTGTGGACGCCGTTGGTCTCGACCATGATGGTGATCCCCTCGGCGGGCTCGGTCCAGCCGGCGTTGCGCGGAATGGCGCTGCCGATCCAGGCGGCGAGGAGGAACAGCGCGAAAGCGGCGACGGGCATGGCGACCAGCCCCGCGAGCCAGCGCCGCCAGTGTATCACCGCACCCGGCTCTTGCGCAGCCACAGGATCGACCAGTCGCCATTGACCAGCCGCCGCGAGAGCCGGAAGCCGAGCGCGCGATAGGCGCGGCGCACGCGGTTCTCCTGCGTTTCGAGCAGGCCGGCGAGCAGCAGGTTCCCGCCCGGTGCGACCGCTGCGGCGAAGGCCGGAGCAAGCTCCACCAGCGGCCCGGCGAGGATGTTGGCGATGAACAGGTCGTAGGGCCCGCGCAGCCTGAGCAGCGGATCGGCCATCCCGTCGGCGATGACCATCGTCAGTTGGCCCGGTCCGGCACCCTCTGCAATCGCGTTCAAGGCCATGTTGTCGCGGACCACGTCCGTACAGACCGGATCGATATCCGATGCGGTGGCCGTGGCGTTCGGCCAGAGGTGCATCGCGGCAAAGGCCAGCAGCCCGGTACCGGTCCCGATATCGACATGGTTGCGCGCCACCACGCCTTCGCGCTGCATTCGGTCGAGCATCGCAAGGCAGCCCGCGGTCGTCTTGTGCTGCCCGGTGCCGAAGGCCTGGCTTGCGGGAATGACGAAATCGACCAGTGCCGTGTCGGCCGCGTGTTCGGGCGTGCGGACGTGGAACCGGCCCGCGCGGATCGGCTCGACGCCCTTCTGGCTCTCGGTCACCCAGTCGGTCTGGGGCAGCTTTTCGACCGTGAATGCGGGAGGCTTGCCTTCGAACAGCATCGCCACGCGCTTGAGATCGGCGGGTGTGGGCTTGCGGTCGAGATAGACTGCGAAGGTCCAGTCGTCGGGCAGGTGGTCGGCGACTTCCATCCCGGTGACCACCCATTCGACCGGCCAGTCGAGCGCGTCCTCATGCGCGACAAGCGCTGCCCTCGCGACCGATTTGGACACTTCGGCCTGGATTTTCCACGCGTCAGCCACCGGCGACTTCCTCGGCGAGCCGTTTTTCGAGGCGGGCTTCGACGGCATCGGCATATTGCGTGCAGCTCATCCCGCCGGCCAGCGACCCGCCGGCCGCGCGCCCGACCATCTTGCTGGCGGAGGGATGCGGTGTGAGCAGCAGGTCGCATTTCACCTCGCGCAGCCGCTGCAGCCCGGCGCGATAGGCGGCGACATAGTCGGGGTGGTCGGCAAAGCGATAGGCGTCGCCGCTGACCGGCGACAGCGAGTCGGCATAGACGATATCGAGGCATTCTCCGCCGGCATCGCACGATTGCCACGTCCAGCTCAGCGCGCCGGGCGAATGTCCGGGCGTGGCGAGGGCGGTCAGCGTGGCGGTTTCGGTGCGGACCGTGTCGCCGTCGTCGACCACGACGTCGACCCCGACGGGTTGCATGGCATCGTGCATGCCGAATTGCGGGTCCTGCGGGTCGACCTCGCCGGTGCGCAAGACCTCGACCGCCCTGCGCGAGGCGACCACGTGCGCGCCGCTGGCCGCCTTGACCAGCGCATGCCCGCCGGTGTGATCGAAATGTTCGTGGCTATGCAGCAGGCTGGCGATCTCGTTGGGGCGGAAGCCGAGCTTGCCGATGTTGTCGAGCACGACCCGCGCACCCGCTTCGGTCCCGCTGTCGATCAGCACATGCCCACGTTCGCCCGCGACAAGGATCGCCGAAATGCCGCATGTGCCGACGTAGTAGGTCGATCCGTGGATGCGGTAGGGCGGGGCGGGCTTGTCCCACTCGTCCCAGTCGGTGCAGCCTGCGGCCCATTGCTGCGGCGAGACCCGTTCGGGCTCGGGCAGCGGGTCGGGCCGCTGGATCGGCGGGGCGCAGGCGGCGGCGAGAGCGGCCAGTGCGCCAGCGAGAATCGATCTAGCGGACATAGCTCGCTCCATTGGCATCGAGCGTCGCGCCGGTCATGCTCGGCGGCGCATCGAGCGCGCAGAATTCGACCAGCCGGGCGATCTCCCCTGGCTCGGCGACGCGGCCGAGCGGGATATCGGCAAGCAGCTCCGCCCCGCCGCGGCTTTCGAGATAGTCGCCCGCCATCGACGTGTCGGTAAAGCCGGGCGTGATCGCGAAGCTCAGGATCCCCTCGCTGGCATAGTGCCGGGCGATGGTTTTGTGCATCGCCAGCATCCCGCCCTTGCTCGCCGCATAGTGCCAGTGTGCAGGCGAATCGCCGCGATGGCCGGCCCGGCTGGCGACATGGACGATCCGGCCCGGAACGCCGCGCGACTGCCAGTGCTTCACCGCGAAACGGCTCAATTGCGCGGCGGCGGTCAGGTTGATCCGCATGGTGTCTTCCCAGGCATCGAGCCATTCGATGTCCGACCGGTCGATCGGATTGGGATCGAACAGGCCGGCATTGTTGACCAGCACGTCGATTGCGCCGCCCGCGCGCGCCAGCGCGGCAAGCCACAATTCCTGCGGCGCGCCGGGCTGGGTGAAATCGGCAGGCACCGTGTCGATGGTGCTGCTGCCGGTGGCCTGCCCGATGACCGTGGCGCCGCGCGCTTCGAGCGCAGCCTTGGCTGCGGCGCCAATTCCGCGACTGGAGCCGGTAAGGAGGATGCATGTCATGCAAACACCCTTCGAAAAATTTGCGCAGCTTGTCGAGGCCGCGCGCCTTGTCACACACTGTCATATCGCTAAGGGAGGCGTTCCAAATACCTTCTACCGGACGAAACGCATGGCCAACCGCCCGATCGCACCGCACCTTCAGATATGGAAATGGGGACCGCACATGGCGGTTTCGATCCTCCACCGCATCACCGGCGACGGTCTCGCCATCGTCGGTCTCGGCGTGTTGCTGTGGTGGCTGGGCGCGATGGCGGCGGGTCCCGCGGCATACGCGACCTTCGAAATGGTCATGGGGTCGCCGCTGGGCCTGGCCGTGCTGGTCGGCCTGTCTTGGGCCTTCTTCACGCACATGATGAGCGGCCTTCGCCACTTCGTCCTCGACATCGGGGCAGGTTACGAGCTCGACACCAACAAGACCTGGTCGATCCTCTCGCCGCTGCTCGGCATCCTCCTTACCGCGGGCTTCTGGGCCCTCGTCCTTCTCAAGTGAGCTGACTGAACATGGGTAACGGAACCTCCATCGGACGCGTGCGCGGGCTCGGCTCGGCGCATGAAGGCGCGCATCACTGGCTGGTGCAGCGCTTCACCGCCATCGGCAATCTGGTGCTGATGCTCTTCCTTGCGATCAGCCTCGCCCTGCTGCCGAACTATTCCTTCGCTACCGTCACCGGCTGGGCCTCGCAGACGCTGCCCGCGACCGCGCTGGCGCTGCTGATCGTCTCGGTCTTCTGGCACGCACGGCTCGGCCTGCAGGTGCTGATCGAGGACTACGTCCACGACGCCGGTACCAAGTTCGGCACTCTCGCCCTTCTCAATCTTGCAACCATCGGCGGCGGCGCCTTCGGCCTCGTTTCGATCGCCCGCCTCGCCCTTGGAGGAGCCGCCTGATGGCCCGTAACGACACTTTCAGCATCAACGGCCGCGAATACCCGATCACCGACCACACCTATGACGTTGTCGTCGTAGGCGCGGGCGGCTCGGGCCTGCGCGCCACGATGGGTGCGGCCGAAAGCGGTCTCAAGACCGCCAACATCACCAAGGTCTTCCCGACCCGTTCGCATACCGTCGCGGCGCAGGGCGGGATCGCCGCCAGCCTCGGCAACAACAGCCCCGACCACTGGTCGTGGCACATGTACGACACGGTCAAGGGCTCCGACTGGCTCGGCGACCAGGACGCGATCGAATATCTCGTGCGCGAAGCGCCGCAGGCGGTCTACGAGCTGGAGCACGCGGGCGTGCCCTTCAGCCGCAACGACGACGGCACGATCTACCAGCGCCCGTTCGGCGGCCACATGCAGAACATGGGCGAAGGCCCGCCGGTGCAGCGCACCTGCGCCGCGGCCGACCGTACCGGCCATGCCATGCTGCACGCGCTCTACCAGCAGAGCCTGAAGTACGACGCCGACTTCTTCATCGAATATTTCGCGCTCGACCTGATCATGAAGGACGGTCAGTGCGTCGGCGTGATCGCCATGTGCCTCGACGATGGCACGATCCACCGCTTCCGTTCGAAGGCGGTGGTGCTGCCGACCGGTGGCTATGGCCGCTGCTATTTCACCGCGACCTCCGCGCATACCTGCACCGGCGATGGCGGCGGCATGGTGCTGCGCGCCGGCCTGCCGCTGCAGGACATGGAATTCGTCCAGTTCCACCCGACCGGCATCTACGGTGCGGGCGTGCTGATCACCGAAGGCGCGCGCGGCGAGGGCGGGTACCTCACCAACTCCGAAGGCGAGCGCTTTATGGAGCGCTATGCGCCCAGCGCGAAGGACCTCGCCAGCCGCGACGTCGTGTCGCGTTCGATGGCGCTCGAAATGCGCGAAGGTCGCGGAGTGGGCCCCGAAAAGGACCACATCTACCTTCACCTCGATCACATCGACCCCAACGTGCTCGCACAGCGCCTTCCGGGCATCACCGAAAGCGGCAAGATCTTCGCCGGTGTCGACCTGACCCGCGAACCGCTGCCGGTGACCCCGACCGTCCACTACAACATGGGCGGCATCCCCTGTAACTATCACGGCGAAGTGATGGCGGGCGACGCGAACGATCCCGAAAAGATCGTCCCCGGCCTGTTCGCGGTGGGCGAGGCGGCCTGCGTCTCGGTCCACGGCGCGAACCGTCTCGGCTCGAACTCTCTGATCGATCTCGTGGTGTTCGGCCGCGCGACCGGCCACCGCCTCAAGGAGCTGATCAAGCCGGGCACCAGCCACGACGAGCTTCCCGCCGACAGCGCCGAACTGTCGCTCACCCGTCTCGACCATTTCCGCCATGCAGACGGTGGCACGCCGACCGCGGCGCTGCGTGCGGACATGCAGAAGACCATGACCCGCCACGCGGCCGTGTTCCGCGACAGCAAGCTGATGGCCGAAGGCGTCGAGAATCTGAAGCAGATCAACAAGGGGCTCGAGGATGTGAAGGTCCACGACCGCTCGCTGATCTGGAACAGCGACCTGATCGAGACGCTCGAACTCGACAACCTCATGGCGCAGGCGAATGTCACCATGGCCTCGGCCGAGAACCGCAAGGAAAGCCGCGGCGCGCACGCGCACGAGGACTTCCCCGACCGCAACGATGGCGAATGGATGAAGCACACCATCGCCTGGTTCGACGGCTGGGGCGGCAATGGCGGCGGCGTGAAGATCGACTACCGCCCGGTCCACGAATACACGCTCACCGACGATGTGAAGTACATCGAGCCGAAGAAGCGGGTTTACTGACCTGATGGGCGACGAACGCGACGCATTCGTCGCCCGCTATTCTCTCTGGCGAACCGCAGGTCTTTGCCTGATCAGCATCGGCTTTGTCTTTGTATGTTTGTTGGGTCTCGAGCTCTTCGGAGACAGCCCCTTCGAGCGTGTGCCAACGGGCAACGAGCGAATATTTCTGTGGTTCGTAGCGGCGTTCTTCAGCTGGTGCGCAGTGGCGTGGGCACGCGCCTTCTTCGATGATCGCGTGGCTATTTGTGTAGATCGACGAGGCATCTATTGCCGAAATCGCCGCAAGTTGATTCCCTGGAGCGTCATTCGCGGCTTTGACACCCGCGTCATGTACGTCGGCAGGGGAACTTGGTTGCTGCCGAATCTCCGCTACCTTGTTTTCGATGTGCACCCGGATTTTGACGCCGAAATGGCTCGGTCCGGCATTCTGAGTAGAGATTGGCATTTCGGTTATACCGGACACTCAGACAGGATCGACACATTCTCGACCGACAAGAGTTTGGAGCAGCTTGTCGCTGCGATCGGGAGGTACGGACCCGAGCGCCTGAGCAAGCGGCCTGATTGACATGGTGGCGTTTGGCTGGCCAACTCCTCCTATGCGTTTCCTGACCCTCGCGCTGCTGTGCGCCGCCGCATTTGCCACCCCAACCTCTGCACAACTCACCACGCCCGAACAGGCGATAGTCGAGACCGTCGAAAGCGGGTTCGAGCGCGATGCTGCGCTGCTCGAACAGATCACGCTGATCAATTCGGGTTCGCACAATCACGCAGGTGTGAAGGCGGTGGCCGATGTGCTGGCGCCCGAGTTCGCGGCGCTGGGCTTTGCGGTCGAGTGGATCGACCAGTCGGCGAACGGGCGCGCGGGGCACCTGTTCGCGCGGCACGAGGGCGCTCCTGAAACCAAGAAAATCCTGCTGATCGGGCATCTCGACACGGTGTTCGAACCCGATTCTCTCTTCACCGGTTTCGTACGCGAGGGTAACAGCGCGGTCGGGCCGGGCGTGGTCGACAACAAGGGCGGCATCGTCGTGATCCTCGCCGCGCTGCGTGCGATGAAAGAGGCGGGCACGCTCGATGGCGCGAATATCGTGGTCGCGCTGACCGGCGACGAGGAAGACGCGGGCGAGCCGCTCGAGGCGGCGCGCGCGGATCTGGTCGCGGCGGGCAAGTGGGCCGATGTCGCGCTCGGCTTCGAGGGGCTGTCGGTGCTCGACGGCAAGGATGCGGGCGTGATCGCGCGGCGCTCCTCGGGCAGCTGGACGCTGACCACCAGCGCGGCAAGCGGGCACAGTTCGGGCATCTTCTCCGACCATGCAGGCTATGGCGCGATCTACGAAATGGCGCGCATACTCGACAGCTTCCGCCGCGAACTGCCCGAGGAAAACCTCACCTACAACGTTGGCTTCATGGCGGGCGGAACGCCGGCAGAACTGGGCGTAGACGCGCTTTCCGCCACCACCCGCGGCAAGACCAATATCATTCCCTCGAGCGCGGTGGCGCGCGGCGATCTGCGCGCGCTGACGCAGGAGCAGAACGAGCGCACGGCCGCACGGATGCGCGCGATCGTCGCCGACCACCTGCCGGGGACCGAGGCCGAGATTTCAATCGAATTCCGCTATCCGCCGATGGCACCGACCGCGGGCAATGCGGCGCTGCTCGACCGGCTCAATGCGATCAACGCCGATCTCGGGCGCGAGCCGATGGCGCCCTATCCGCCCTCGCGCCGCGGGGCCGCCGACATCAGCTTTGTCGCACCTTATGTCGACGGTCTGGCGGGGATGGGCCCGGCGGGCCGTGGTAGCCATGCCGAAGGCGAGACGATCGACCTGCGCTCGATCGTGCGCCAGGCGCAGCGGACCGCGATCCTGCTGGGCCGCCTCGCGAAAGAACCATCGGCGAACTAGCTTTTTCGATGCGGTTCCTCCCGGTCTCGGCTTTCGCGGCTTTGCTCGCATCCTGCGCGACGACCGCCGGCACGCCGCCCGAAAGGCTAGGGGCGCCGCCGTTCTACCAGAAGCATGTCGCGGCGAACGGCATCCCGATCCTCTCGTCTGCACGCGTTCCCGACGAGGCGCTCTTCGCCGCGCGCGACATGATCCGCGGGATGCTGGCGCACCGGCCCGACCTTGCGCGCTGGCTGGCCGCCAACGACTACCGTGTCGCGCTGATCGCGCGCGACGAGGCGCTGCTCGACCTGCCCGAGAACGCCGGCTGGACCAAGCCCGCGCCCAACGATCCGCGCCTTACGCGCTGCGAGCGCAAGCACTACGAAGCGCGCATCGGGGCAAAGACCGCGCGCGAGTACTGGGACGAGCGCGCGCGCGGTATCGGCGGCGAGCGGATGGTCGGCTCGGAGGAGGACGTGCTCGGCCTGCCGATCAGCCGCTATTTCGGCGAGACGATCTTCGTCCACGAATTCGCGCACAATGTCCTGTTCGCGATCGAGGGCGTAGACCCGGCGCTCTATCGCAAAGTCGAGGCGGCCTATGCCGATGCACTGGCGAGCGGGCTCTGGTTCGAGGAATACACCACCACCACGGTGCAGGAATACTGGGCGGAGGGCACCCAGTTCTGGTTCAATTCGAACCGCCTGCAGGCCTTCGACGGGCGGCAGATCCTGAACCACACCGACCTCGCGGCCTACGATCCGCAACTTTTTGCCGTGCTGGCGGAGGCTTATGGCAAGCGGCATGTGCTGAAGCGCGACCCCTTCCACATGCATCCCGCACGCGTGCCGCCAGGGCCGCCGCCGGAGAATACCGCCGAGGTCTGCTAGTCAGCCTGCGCTGGCAGCGCGTCCACGCGGCGCATATCGAGGATCTCGACCGGATCGGCGAGCAGCTGGCCCTTCATCCAGCCTTCGCCCTTGTCGGGGTCGATCGGTGCAGCGTGGATCGCGTGGACCACGTCCATCCCGTCGACGACATAGCCGAACACGGCGAAACCCAGTTGCAGATTGGGATCGGGCGATTCCGGCGTGGCATCGAGCCCGGTCTGGTCCTTGATCATGATCGAGAAATCGCCCGTCGCCGTGCCGGGATCATAGCGTGCCATCGACAGCGCGCCGTCGGTGTGGCTGAGACCCGTCTCGGTGGTCGGCTCGTGCGCGATCGGGTCGAGCACGCGGTCGGGATGCATTTGCGTCCCGCCCTGCAGCAGGCCGTTGGGCGGCTCGCCCCAGTCGAGATGCATCGCGCGGTAGAATGTGGTTCCGTCGAACCGGTCCTCGTCAACATAGCGCAGGAAATTCGCCGCCGTGACCGGCGCCCGCTCGGTCTCGATCGCGACCGTTATGTCGCCCATCGTGGTCTCGATCACGACCAGTTGCGTGGCGTGGGCTGGCTGTTCGGCGGCAGCGTCGTCTTGCGCCAAAGCGGGTGCGGCGAGCAAGGCGAGCGGGGCGAGCAAGGCAAGAATCCGTGTCATTCATCCAGACTGATATGTCGTTGGTCGAGAAGCAAGCGCCTTTCCCGCCCATTCATTCAGGCTTCAGATTTACAGGCGTAGTCGTTTCGGCTACAGACGTAATCGAAGTTACGCGGCTAAGATCAGGAGTAGGGAATGGCCAGGCGCAAGGATGCAGGCGAGCGGATCAGCGAAGCCGAGCACGCCGTTATGGAAGTGCTGTGGGACAAGAACCCCATCTCCGCCGCCGAAGTCTGCGACGCGGTCTGCGCCCAGCGCGAATGGTCGATCCCGACGGTGAAAACACTGCTCAGCCGCCTCGTCCAGAAAGAAGTGGTCGGCACCGAGCCCGACGGTCGCAAGTTCCTTTATCGTCCGCTGATCGCGCGGTCCGACTATGTCGGCGGTGAGAGCCGCCGCCTGGTCGATCGGCTGTTCGGCGGTCGCGCCGCACCGCTCTTCGCGCAGCTTGCCGAAAGCGAGGCGCTGACGCAGGACGATCTCGCCGAGATCGAAGCGCTCTTGAGGGAGATGCGCAAATGACCGAGCTTATCCGCGAATACTGGGACTGGTTCCTGTTCGATACGCTGGTGTGGACTGCCGCGCTGTTGGGCCTCGCGCTGCTGCTGCGGCGCCCCGTCGCCAAGCATCTCGGCGCCGGAGCCGCCTATGCCCTGTGGTTCCTGCCGCTGGTCCGCCTGCTGTTTCCGCCAGTCACGCTCCCGGCTTGGATGAAGCCGGCCTTTCTCGGACCGGCTTTGCCGGAAGAACCGGTCGTCACCGACCTCGCGCTTGCTCCGGCAGCCGAAAGCGGCTTCTCTTATGCCGAGTTCACCGCCCCGATTGCGCCGGAGACGCTGGCTTCGCCGATCGATCTGCTGACCCCGCTGATTGTCCTGTGGCTGGTCGGCGCGGTCGTTTTCATGGCCCGCCGGTTCTGGCTCTATGGCGAGCTGCGCCGCGAACTGCTCGAGGATGCCCGTCCGGTGGGCGAGGTGGGCAATATCCGCCTGGTCGAAACCACTGCGATATCGGGTCCGATGGCGTTTGGCGTGATCGACAAGGTCGTGGCCTTGCCCGACGGTTTCATGGCCAGCCGCGAACG
>JBFOLW010000085.1:0-4533 GCA_040830305.1 Erythrobacter sp. | reverse complement strand
TCGCACTCCTCTGTCGAGCGCTTCATCGGCCCGGACGCGTGCATTACGCTCGACTTTGCACTCGCGCGGCTGACCGGCGTGGTCGACAAGCTGCTTATCTATCCCGAGCGCATGCAGGCCAACATGGACCGGATGGGCGGGCTGATCCATTCGCAGCGCGTACTGCTGGCCTTGACGCAGAACGGTGTCAGCCGCGAGGACGCCTATCGCCTCGTCCAGCGCAATGCGATGAAGGTCTGGGAATCTGACGGCAAGCTGATGCTGCTCGACCTGCTCAAGCAGGACGAGGAGGTCACGGCGGCGCTTTCGCAAGCGCAGCTCGAGGAAAAGTTCGACCTCGAATACCACTTCAAGCACGTCGACACGATCTTTGCGCGGGTCTTCGGCTAGACGCGAACGCCCGCGCGGCCTAGCATCCCGGCCGAAAACACAAGAGGGGACTTCGCTTCATGCAGATCGTGCGCACCATTGTCTGGGTCCTGCTGCTGTTCTCGCTGCTCGCTTTCAGCTTCTTCAACTGGAAGCCGGTCGAAGTGCAGATCTGGTCGAACCTCGTGCTCGAAACGAAGCTTCCGGCGCTGGTAATCGTCGCTTTCCTGCTTGGCCTCGCCCCGATGTGGCTGCTCCATCGCGCAAGCAAGTGGCGCGCGACACGGCGGATCAATGCGCTCGAGGCGGCGACTACGCGGCTCGCCACGCCTTCCCCCGCCCCGACTTCCTCCGCAGGAGCGGAACCGGTGCAACCCGATCTCCCGCCCGAGCCTGACAATCCAGTCGAAACCGAACCTACGAAACCGGCATGACCAATCCGATCTATCTCGCGCTAGATGTCCCACGCCTCGACGACGGCGTGGCCCTCGCCAAGAAGGTCAAGGGCCATGTCGGCGGCATCAAGCTGGGTCTGGAGTTCTTCTGTGCGCATGGCGCGCACGGCGTGCATATGATCGGCCAGCTCGGCCTGCCGATATTCCTCGACCTCAAGCTCTACGATATTCCGAACACGGTCGCCGGCGCGATGTATGCGATCCACAATCTCGAACCCGCCATCGTGACGATACATGCAAGCGGCGGGCGGGCGATGATGGAAGACGCCAAAGCCGCCGCTGGTGAGAACACCAAGGTGGTCGGCGTAACCATGTTGACCAGCATGGACCAGCGCGACCTCGAACGCACGGGCGTCAACGGCACTGCACACGATCATGTGCTGCGGCTGGCGGATCTCGCACAGGAAAGCGGCCTCGACGGGATCGTTTGCTCGGGGCAGGAAGTGAAATCGGTTCACGACCGCTGGAAGGATGGCTTCTTCGTCGTGCCCGGCCTGCGCCCCGAAGGCAGCGCAGTGGGCGACCAGAAGCGCGTGGTCACCCCGCGCAAGGCGCGCGATCACGGCGCCAGCGTGCTGGTGATCGGCCGCCCGATCAGCCGCGCGGAAGACCCTGCCCAGGCCGCGCGCGCGATCGAAGCAACGCTTTAGTCTGCGATCCCCGATGCGCACCGCGATCAAGATCTGCGGGATATCGACCCCCGATGCGCTCGATGCGGCGATATCCGCACGCGCCGATTTCATCGGTCTCGTGTTCTTCCCGCCCTCGCCGAGACACGTCGACGGTCACGCTGCGGCGGCGCTGACCGCGCGCTCGGGATCGGCGCTCGGGCGGGTCGGCCTGTTCGTCGATGCGGGCGATGGCGAGATTGCGGAAGGTGTGAACGCCGCGCGTCTCGATGCAATCCAGCTGCATGGTGGAGAATCGCCGCAACGGGTCGCGCAGGTGAAGCAGCGCTTCGGCCTTCCGGTCTGGAAAGCGCTACCGGTTGCTGGCGCGGACGATGTCGCGGCGGCGCGAGACTACCGCGGTGCAGCCGATCTCATCCTCTTCGATGCCAAGACGCCCAAGGACGCGGCGCTGCCGGGCGGGATGGGGCTGCGGTTCGACTGGTCGCTGGTGTCGCGCTACCGCGGCGAGACCGGGTGGGGTCTCGCAGGCGGGTTGAGCCCATCCAATGTAGCCGAGGCGATTGCGCAGACCGGAACGCCGCTGGTCGACACGTCCAGCGGCGTCGAAAGCGCGCCGGGGATCAAGGATTCGGCAAGGATCGCCGCCTTCTGCGACGCGGTTCGTGCCGCCTGACCGGTTCGCGGCAGGCAAGACACGATACTACAAACGCAACCTAACTTGTCTCGACTTCGCGCGGGCGCGGCGGCATTGGGTGTCGCGATGACCGATTCAGCCCCCAATTCCTTCCGCACCCAGCCCGACGAGCGCGGACACTTTGGCGACTATGGCGGGCGCTATGTCGCCGAGACGCTGATGCCGCTCGTGCTCGACCTCGAGCGCGAATATCGCGCGGCGCAGGCCGATCCCGAATTCCAGCGTCAGTTCGACGATTTGCTCGAACATTATGTGGGTCGCCCCTCCCCGCTCTACTTCGCCGAGCGGCTGACCGAAGCGCTCGGCGGGGCACAGGTGTGGTTCAAGCGCGACGAGCTCAATCACACGGGCGCGCACAAGATCAACAATTGCATCGGGCAGATCCTGCTTGCGATCCGCATGGGCAAGACGCGCATCATCGCGGAAACCGGTGCGGGCCAGCACGGCGTCGCCACCGCCACCGTGTGCGCGCGCTTCGGCCTGCCCTGCGTGATTTACATGGGCGCGGAGGATGTGCGGCGGCAGTCGCCCAATGTCTTCCGCATGAAGCTGCTCGGCGCGGAGATCGTGCCCGTCACCAGCGGGCGCGGAACGCTCAAGGACGCGATGAACGAAGGGCTGCGCGACTGGGTCGCGAACGTCCATGACACCTTCTACATCATCGGCACCGCCGCAGGCCCGCATCCCTATCCCGAGCTGGTCCGCGATTTCCAGAGCGTAATCGGCAAGGAAGCGCGCCAGCAGATGCAAGATCGCATCGGCCGCCTGCCCGACCTGTTGGTGGCCGCGATCGGCGGCGGCTCCAACGCGCTCGGCCTGTTCCACCCCTTCCTCGACGATCCGGACGTGAAGATGCTCGGGGTCGAGGCGGCGGGCCACGGGCTCGACGGCGACGAACATGCCGCCTCGCTGCTCGGCGGCTTCCCCGGAGTGCTGCACGGCAACAAGACCTACCTGCTGCAGGACGAGGACGGCCAGATCACCGAGGGCCACTCGATCAGCGCCGGGCTCGACTATCCCGGCATCGGCCCCGAACATGCCTGGCTCAAGGACACCGGCCGTGTCGAATACACCGCGATTACCGACGAAGAG
Source organism: Erythrobacter sp. (assembly GCA_040830305.1). Classification (GTDB taxonomy): domain Bacteria; phylum Pseudomonadota; class Alphaproteobacteria; order Sphingomonadales; family Sphingomonadaceae; genus Qipengyuania. The sequence goes on along the minus strand of JBFOLW010000085.1, from coordinate 1,291 downwards.
GCGCTCGAGGCGTTCCAGCTGCTCTGCCGCACCGAGGGCATCATCCCCGCGCTCGAACCCAGCCACGCAATCGCGGCCGTGGCCAAGCGCGCGAAGGAGATGCCCAAGGACAGCGTGATCCTCGCGAACCTGTGCGGACGCGGGGACAAGGACATCTTCACGGTCGCAGAGAAGCTGGGAGTGGAGATGTGAGCACGTATTGTTGCGAGATGTTGCGTGACAACGTCGAAAACTCGTGTGCTGATCACCCTGATCGATCCGACTGTCCCGATTGCCTGATCGAATACCACTCGAAGAGTGGAAAGTACGGCATCTTGATTCACGATGGTGGCTCATCGATGATCGAAATAAAGTTCTGCCCTTGGTGTGGCACGAATCTGGAGCAACGGAAGTGACCCGCCTCTCCAACGCCTTTTCCAAGCCGCACCCCGCGCTCGTCTGCTTCGTCACTGCAGGCGACGGCGACACGGCTGCCAATCTCGACGCCTTGGTTGAAGGCGGCGCGGATGTGATCGAGTTGGGGATGCCCTTTACCGATCCGATGGCCGATGGCCCCGCGATCCAACAGGCCAATATCCGCTCGCTCGGCGCCGGAACGACCACCGCCGATGTGCTGCGGATCGCGACCGAGTTCCGGCAGCGCCATCCCGAGGTGCCGCTGGTGCTGATGGGCTATGCCAACCCGATGATCCGGCGCGGTCCTGAATGGTTTGCCGCCTCTGCAAAGGATGCGGGCGTCGACGGCGTAATCTGCGTCGACATTCCGCCCGAGGAGGACGATGCGCTCGGCCCCGCGCTGCGCGAGGCAGGGATTGCCCCCATCCGCCTCGCCACGCCCACCACCGACGACAAGCGCCTGCCCGCCGTGGTCGAGGGCAGCGAAGGTTTCCTCTATTACGTCGCGGTCGCGGGCATCACCGGCATGCAGCAGGCGGCGATCGAATCGATCGAAGCCAATGTCAGCCGCATCAAACAGGCGACCGACATCCCGGTCGCGGTCGGTTTCGGCGTCCGCACCCCGCAGCAGGCGAGCGAGATCGCGCGGGTTGCCGATGGCGTCGTCGTGGGCTCGGCACTGGTCGATCTGGTCGCCGAACACGGCACCGAAGCCCCCGCCAAGCTGCGCGAGCTGACCGCAGCACTGGCCGAAGCCATTCACGCCGCCCGCTAGTTCGTCGCCCCTGCCTATTTGAGCTTTGTGACAACAGGACTATAGGCCCACCCCATGAACTGGTTCTCGCGCGTCCGCAATTCGATCACCTCGCTGTCCAAGCGCAGCACCGACAAGGAT
>JBFOLW010000084.1:0-5255 GCA_040830305.1 Erythrobacter sp. | reverse complement strand
TTGTCGCCATTGTTGGCGATGATTTCGTCGATCGCGGCCTCGATCGCGCCGGTGTCGCTGACCTGCTTCAACCCTTCGCTATCGGCGATCTCCTCGGGGTCGCGGCCGGTCTTGAGGACGATTTCGAAGATCTCCTTCGCCTGCCCGCCGGAGATTTCGCCCTTGGCCTGCATGTCGAGGATCGCCGCCTGCGCCTCTGCCGTAGCGTGGGCCGGATTGGCTTCCTCGCCGAGCGACTTGATTACGCCCGGCGCCACCGAAAGCGCCCAGTTGGCAACCTGCGTCGCGACATCCTTTTCGGGCTTGCCGATGCCCTTGGCGGTGGCCGCCAGCAGCGTTTCGAAGCGCGCGAAGGTTTCGACCTCGGCGGTCAGCTCGCGCGCATTGTAGGGCGTGAGGCCGAGCTCGTTCTCGTAGCGCGCGCGCTTGGCGTCGGGCAGTTCGGGGAGCGAGGCGCGGCATTCCTCGAGGAAGTCGTCTTCCAGCTCGAGCGGCAGCAGGTCGGGATCGGGGAAGTAGCGATAATCGTGCGCATCTTCCTTCGAACGCATGGTCCGCGTGGTGCCGGTGTTCGGATCGAACAGCCGGGTTTCCTGGTCCACCGTGCCGCCGTTTTCGAGCACGTCGACCTGCCGGTTGGCTTCGTATTCGATGACCTGCATCACGAAGCGCACCGAGTTGACGTTCTTGGTCTCGGTCCGGGTGCCGAATTCTTCGCCCGGCTTGCGCACGGAGACGTTCACGTCGGCGCGCATCGAACCTTCTTCCATATTGCCGTCGCACGATCCGACGTAACGCAGGATCGAACGCAGCTTGCGGACATAGGCGCCGGCCTCTGCTGGCGAGCGCATGTCAGGTCGGGAGACGATCTCCATCAGCGCCACGCCGCTGCGATTGAGGTCGACATAGGACATGGTCGGATGCTGGTCGTGCATCAGCTTGCCCGCGTCCTGCTCGATATGGATGCGCTCGATGCCGATGACCTTGTCTTCAGGGATACCGGCCTTCTCGTCCGCCTCGATATGCAGCTGCCCCTCGCCCACGATGGGGTGGTAGAGCTGGCTGATCTGGTAGCCCTGCGGCAGGTCGGCGTAGAAGTAGTTCTTGCGGTCGAAGCGGCTGTACTTGTTGATCTCGGCCTCGATCGCCATGCCGGTGCGCACCGCCTGGCGGATGCACTCCTTATTGGGCACGGGCAGCATGCCGGGCATCGCCGCATCGACGAGGCTGACCTGCGTGTTCGGCTCGGCGCCGAAAGCGGTCGAAGCGCCCGAGAACAGCTTGGCGTTTGAAGTGACCTGCGCGTGGACCTCGAGGCCGATCACGACCTCCCATTCGCCCGTCGCGCCCTGGATGCGGTAGTTACTCATCGATCTTCTCGCTCTGCGTGAGGCTCACGCTCATGTCTTTCTTCTCGGGTGCGGGCGATTGCGTGGGAAGCTGTTCGCCGTCGGGGCCGAACCGCGCTTCGCCATGCTCGACGTTGCGCGAAATGTAGAACGCAACCGCGCCCGTCAGGAATATCGCCCCGACGATGACCAGAAGCATTCCGACCCCGGGCATTACCACCACTTCTCCGGCTGCGCGTCGAACCCGGCGCGCTGCTGGATCGCGAGGCCGGCATTGAGCACGCCCTGCTCGTCGAACGGCTTGCCGACGATCTGCAAGCCAAGCGGCAGGCCGTCGGAATTGAGCATCGCGGGCACGCTCATCGCGGGCAGGCCGGCGAGCGATGCGGGAACGGCGAAAACGTCGTTCAGATACATCGTCAGCGGGTCCTTATCGAGGCTGCCCAGCGGGAAACTCGCGGTTGGCGTGGTCGGCGCGAGGATCGCGTCGCACTGGGCCCAGGCCTTCTCGAAATCCTGCGCAACCAGCGTGCGGATCTTCTGCGCCTGCGTGTAATAGGCATCGTAGAAGCCTGCGCTCAGCACATAGGTGCCGATCAGGATGCGGCGTTTGACCTCGTCGCCGAAACCGGCGGCGCGGGTGGCGGCATACATGTCCTGCAGGCCCGCCCCGTCGGGGTGGTCGCGCAGGCCGTAGCGCACGCCGTCATAGCGCGCGAGATTGCTCGAGGCTTCGGCCGGTGCGACGATGTAATAGGCGGGCAGCGCGTATTTGGTATGCGGCAGCGAGATATCGACAATCTCTGCGCCCGCATCGCGCAGCCATTCCTTGCCCTGTTCCCAGCTCTTGAGGATTTCCTCGTCGGTGCCGTCCATGCGGTATTCCTTCGGGATACCGATTTTCTTGCCCTTGAGGTCTGCCGAGAGGCCCGCGTCCCATGCGGGAACGTCCATCTTGAGGCTGGTCGCGTCCTTGGGATCGAACCCGGCCATGGCTTCGAGCATGATCGCGCAATCCTCGACGCTGCGCGCCATCGGGCCCGCCTGGTCGAGGCTGGAGGCGAAGGCGACGACGCCCCAGCGGCTGCAGCGGCCATAGGTCGGCTTGATCCCGCAGATACCGGTGAAGGCGGCGGGCTGGCGGATCGAGCCACCGGTGTCGGTGCCGGTCGCGGCCGGCGCGATACGTGCGGCCACCGCGCTGGACGAACCGCCCGAGGAACCGCCGGGGCTCATCGCGGCATTGGTGCCGTCCTTCTTCCAGGGCGAGGCGACATTGCCGAAATAGCTGGTCTCGTTCGACGAACCCATGGCGAACTGGTCGAGATTGAGCTTGCCCAGCATGCCCGCGCCTGCATCCCACAGGTTCTGCGAGACGGTGCTTTCATACTCGGGCTTGAAGCCTTCGAGGATGTGGCTCGCGGCGGTGGTCTGCACGCCCCTGGTGGCAAACAGGTCCTTCATGCCGATTGGCACACCGCCCATGGTGCCGAGGTCCTCGCCCTTCGCGCGCTTGGCATCTGTGGCATCGGCCGCGGCGAGCGCATGGTCGGGGGTGGTGACGATAAAGGCGTTGAGGTCGGCCGCTTCGGCGACGGCCGCGTTGAAGGCTTCGGCCACTTCGCGCGCAGTGAAGTCGCCGCTGGCCACGCCGTCGCGGATCGCCTTGACGCCAAGGTTGGTCAGTTCGCTCATTATTCGATCACCTTGGGCACGCCGAAGAAGCCGTGTTCCGCTGCGGGAGCATTGGCGAGCACATCCTCGCGCCGACCGCCGCCCGTTTCGGGGATCGCATCGACCACGTCGTCGCGCAGGCGCAGGCTGTTGGGAATGACCGCGGTCATCGGTTCGACGCCGCTGCAATCGACCTCGCCGAGCTGCTCGACCCATTCGAGGATATTGTTGAGTTCGGGGACCATCTTGCCGAGCTCGGCATCGCCCATCTTGATGCGGGCGAGCGAGGCGATCTTGGCCACTTCTTCGCGTGTGACTGACATGGGGAGCGCACTAGCCGCGAGGGGGCTGCGCTTCAAGCGCGATAGCGGTCCGAAATGCTATTCGAAGGGATCGCCCACGGGCTTGCCGTCGACGTAGATGCGGCGCCCCGTCCATTCGCGGATTTCGACGGTCGAATCCGCGCCTAGTTCGGGCCCGGCCTCGACCGGGATTTCGATCGCGGCTTGCTGGGCGCCCTCCGCGGCGGAAGCCAGGTCGATCGTGTCACGCCGCACGAAATTGCCGGTGACGAATGCGATTTCACGCATCCCGGGTTTATCAGAGGGGCCAATGTCGAGCGCCGCGCAAGGCTTGGTGCAAAGATAGGGCGTGTTCCGGACGTAGGCGGTGACCGCCTCGCGCAGTGCGGGATCGCCGAATTCCATCCGTAGGTTCGAGAGCCGCTCCTCCTTTGTGTCGTCGCGGGCCGCGTAGCTATACGGGCGCTCGGACTGCGCTTTCGCCTCGCTTGCGCTCTTGGCGACCTCGGCATCGGCGCTACTTGCAAGCCGGGTTAACGCATCCCTGCCGGCATCTCCGAAATCCCAGCGCAGCGCGTCGAAATCGAATTCGTCCACCGTTACCTTGCCGCTTTCCAGCCGCGCGATCTGGTTCTTCGCAGAGATCGCCCCGAAATCGAACAGCGGCAGCGCGAGGATGAAAGCGAGCAAGCAGATCCCGGCGGCGAAATGCATGTTGGCGCGGCGTATGCGCTCCATCCATCCGGCCATGCGCCCGCGGATCGGCGCGAGGAAGTAGGCGAGGCCATAGGCGACCGCCACCGCCACCGCGATCACGCCCCAGATCCGTTCGGGACTGAGCCCATATTCGGCGATCCGCGTGCCGGTCGACACTGCGGCAAGCAGCGCCAGAGGGAAGATCGCCAGCGCCAAAGCGAGCGCCGCCCAGCGCAGCACGCGGTTGCCGCTCGCCTCGCCGTCGTCGTTGCGCACCACCGCATTGACCAGCACGAAGCTGGCGACCGCGACCGAGAGCAACAGCGGCGTCGGGCTTTCGGTGGCATTCCGCAGCACCGAAATCCCGCTCGCCAGCACCGCCAGCAGGAAGATCACCAGCGCCACCGCGAGCGGCACCGCGATGATCGAGAAGACCAGCATCACCACCGATTGCAGCGTGCCGATGATCTTGAGCTGGTTGCGCAGCACGCCCAGCGCCGCGCCGAATGCCGCGCCCGAGAAGCTCCAGCCGAACCAGCCTCGCTCGATCAGATCTTCGAGCAAGGGGATGTCGATGGCCGAAATCAGCGCCGCGAGCATGTACAGCAGCAGCCACGAGACGCCGACGAAAGCCAGCGCGCCCGCCACGCTGATCGAATCGGTCCAAACGTGGAAATGCGCCTCGTCGTAAGGGGTTTGCCAGCGGCGCTTGTGGAAGCCCGCCTGGAACAACGGTAGCGCCAGCGCAATCGAGACGATGCCCGCGGCAAACCAGAACGGTGCGTCCGCATGGCGTTCGCCCGCATTGGCCACCCGGAATGCGATGCCCGCCATGACCAGCGCGACCACCGCGGCGAAGGCCAGCGGCGCTTTCCACCGGTCGCGATCGAGCGTGAAAGCGAAGGCGAGCGGGCCGAACGCCAGCGCCGCGGTCAACGCAGCGCGCCATGGCGCCCACGCGTTCGAGTCCCATTCCCCGGCAAGATGGATGCCGAGGCCCGCAAGACCGAGCAGGGCTGCCAGCACCCAGGGCCGCAGCGGCCAGTCGCTATGGGTACCGGGCGCGTGTGCCGTCGAAACTTCGCTCATGCGCCCTCCCCCGTGGCGTTTACTCGGCCGGCGGTGCCCCTGCCTCGCCCTCGCCCTGCTGCCCCATCATCTGCTGGAGCGCGGCGGCGCGCGCCTGGAAATCGTCGCGGCTCATGAAATCGACCACCTCGACCTCGAACACCAG
>JBFOLW010000083.1:0-3844 GCA_040830305.1 Erythrobacter sp. | reverse complement strand
GACCTGGCTCACCCACGCATAGGTCAACGTCTTCATGCGGGTCAGACCCATGACGAGATTGACCACGAAGAAGGGGAACAGGGGGATCATGCGCAGGGTGAAGAGATAGAATGCCCCGTCGCGCTCGAGCCCGTCGTTGATGGCCTTCAGGCGGTCGCCGAACCGGTTCTCTATCGTGTCGCGCAGCACGTAACGTGCCGAAAGGAAGGCGAGCGTCGCCCCGAGCGTCGAGGCGAAGGAGACGAGGATTGTCCCGACCAGCAGGCCGAACAGCGCACCTGCTGCAAGCGTAAGTATCGCAGCGCCCGGCAGCGATGCGGCAGTGACCGCAACGTAGATGGCGAAGAAACCGGCCAGCACCCGCACAGGGTTATCGCGGTAGAAGCTGTCCCACTGGTCCACCGCGTCCTTGATCCCCTCAATCGTCAGGCGATCGCCGAGGCCGAGGCCGAAATAGGCCGCGACCAGTGCCGCCAGTGCCAGGATGATGAGGATCTTCTTCATGGTTTCCTTCCGTAGCTCGCCTGTTCGGTCGACCGGCCCGGTGGGTTACATCGCTTGTTCGAGATTGGCGAACGAAGCAATCCAGCGGGTGTCGATCCAGCGCTTGAGTTTCCCGGCCCAGCGTCCGTGGGCGGCGAGTGGACCGTAGCTGGCGATTGCCTTGCCGTCGGCAGTCGAGATCAGATACAGGCTCGCAGGCCGCGGCTTGTAGCTACGCAAACCACCTCGGCCCTCCAGCAGGTGGCGCAGGTTGTTGGCGAGAACCGGTCCTGTATGCACTGCGTGAACGCCCGATCGCGGCACCGAGATATCCTCCCGCGTCGCGACATCGCCCGAAGCGAGGACATGCGGGTGCGAGAGCGAGCGCTGGTGCTCGTCGACGGCGATGAAACCCTCGTCGTTTACAGCGAGCCCGCTGGCGGCGGGCCAACCGGGAGCGGCTCCGCCAAGCGATGCGACGACCAGATCGACCGGCTCGATCCATCGCCCGCCTGCCATCAGTTTACCCGCTTCGAACCGGGCATCCTCTTCGAGAGTCTCGATCCCGTTGCGCGCCAGTTCGCGTCGCGCCAATGTCCTGGCACGCCGGGTGAAACCATCGAGCAAGCCCGGCGCGCCAGCGACCAGCGTCACGCGCGTGCCTCCGCTCTCGAAACGGCGATGCAGCGCGAAGGCGAGTTCGACCCCGCCGGCCCCTCCGCCGACCACGACGATGTGCCCTACCTTTCGGGCGACACTTTCCACTCGTTGCGAGATACGCGCGAGGAAGTCGCCGATCGGTCGGACGTCGAGAAGACGCGGATCGTCGCCAAGGATAGCCCGCGCCTGCCCTACACCGCCCGAATCGATCGAACAGTATTCGAACCCGATGCGACGCTTGCCTTCGGTCTCGATCATTCGCAGCGAGGGATCGAGAGCTACACAGCGGTCGCACACCAGTTCCACGCCTGCCCGCTGCGCCAGTGTCGCGAGATCGATCAGGCCATCTCCAAGAGCATATTCGCCGGCGACCGTGCCCGGGATCATGCCCGAATAGCGCGTGTGGCGGTGAGGCGTGAGGAGAGTGATATCGCCGTCGGGCCTGGCGCCGCGCGCCCAGTCGGCCAGCACTCCGAGATGCGCATGTCCGCCCCCGATGAGCACCAGATCTGGTCCCGCCACTTTCATGCGCGACATCGGTGTGCGGCGCGGTTGCGGAAGTCAATCGGCTTGGGGCCCGACGAGGGTTGGGCCGCAATTCTAGGCGGACTGCAGATGTGCCCGCTTGCGGGCCTCGTCGGCGATCACGCGCGCGACCTCGGCATACAGATCCGCATAGGCCGCCCTCGGACGCCACGCCGCGGCAAGGCTGCGGTACTCGGCCCAGCCTTCGGGTTCGGCAATGCGCACGACATCGAGCCCGCCCGCATCCGAGCGGATGTAGAGTTCCGGCAGGAGCGCAAGCCCAACGCCCGAACCGACCATCTGCTGCAATGCGTCGAGGCTCGTTCCTTCGTAGTCGGCGAGGACCGAGGCGCCGAGCTTGTCGCAGATTTCAAGCAGCTGACGATGATAGTGGTGCCGGTGATCCAGCGTGAGAAAGGTGCGCCCGTCGAAATCTTCCGGGGCAATAGACCCTTTGGCGTGCAAGGGGTCGTCGGGCGGCGCGACGATCCTCAGCGGTTCACGGAACAGCGGCTCGACATGCAGGCCACGCCCGGCAATCGGAAGCGGCGTCAGGATCATGTCGAGCTCGCCCGCCTGGAGCTCGGCATGCTGGATTGCGGGAATGCCTTCACGCATGAATAGGCGCAGGTCGGGATAGCGCGCATGAAGCACCTTGATCACCGCGGGAAGGAGGTAGGGCCCCACCGTGGGGGTGACCCCGAAACGGATCGAGCCGGCTGGACGGGCCGCGACGTGATTGGCAGCGTCGCGAAAATCGCGCGCGGCGGCGATCACGCCGCGCGCGCCAGCGACCAGATCGCGTCCTGCGGGAGTTAGCTGCATTCCCTTGGGCACGCGTTCGAACAGCCGCAGGCCGAGCCGATCCTCGAGCGTTCGCAGCTGCTGGCTCAATGCAGGCTGGGTCAGTCCCAGATCACTCGCCGCATCACCCATATTGCCGGTATCGGCCAGCTTGACGAAGATCTCGAACTGCCTGAGGGTGGGCATCCCTCGCCATTAGCATAACTTATCGGTCTGCGCACATGTTTCGAATTAGATTATCGAGTGGCACTGTTGCACATTCCCTTCAACCAACGATGGAGAAGGCCATGACCCACAAGTCGCCCGACGAAAAGATCATGAAACCCTATCTGCGCAAACTGATGCGTCAGCACCGCCAGCTCAATCGCCTGATCGACACGACCAAGTCGGCGGTTGCCGGCGAAGAGCTGAAAGCGATGAAGCGCCTGCGGCTCCGCCTGAAGGACAAGATCATCGCGCGCCAGCGTCACTGTTACGGGCGCGGCCTCGCAGGCTGACCCACGGGCGACGGCCGGATCCCCCTCCCTCCCCCACCGGTCGTCGCCCCTCTCATATCATGACCCAACCAACCCCCACCGAGCGCCTCAGGGCCTTCATCGCCAGCGAAAGCGCCGGCGGCATCATGCTGATCGTGGCTGCCGCGATCGCGCTGGCCGTCGCCAATTCAGCATTCCTTCCCGACTACAAGGGCCTGCTTGCCACCCCAGTCAATTTCAGCGCGGGAGACCTGGTCGCGATCGACAAGCCGCTGTTGTTGTGGATCAACGACGGGCTGATGGCGCTGTTCTTCTTCCTCATCGGGCTCGAAGTTAAACGCGAGATCGTCACCGGACAGCTGCGTAGCTGGAAACAGGCCGCTCTGCCGGTCTATGCCGCGATCGGCGGCATGGCGGTTCCCGCGCTGGTGTTCGTTGCCATCAATAGCGGATCGCCCGAAAACATTCGCGGCTGGGCCATTCCCGCAGCGACCGACATCGCCTTCGCGCTTGGCCTGCTCGCCTTGCTCGGCAGCCGCGTGCCGGTCGCGCTCAAGGCGCTGCTGCTCGCCATTGCGATCATCGACGATATCGGTGCCATCGCCATCATCGCGCTGTTCTATACCGAAAACATGAACTTGTCCGCGCTGGCACTCGCGCTGGTCCCGGCGGCGGGAATGCTGCTGCTCAACCGGTTCGGCATCGCGCGGACGATCCCTTATTTCCTGCTTGGCGCCTTCCTCTGGATCTGCGTCCTCAAATCGGGCGTGCATGCGACGCTGGCAGGCGTGGTGACGGCGATGTTCGTGCCGATCGCGACCGGCGAGGAGCGCCCGCTCGAGCGGCTTGAGCATGCGCTGCACCCCTGGGTCGCATTCCTGATCCTGCCGATCTTC
>JBFOLW010000082.1:0-13906 GCA_040830305.1 Erythrobacter sp. | reverse complement strand
GAAGCGCGAAAGCGATCCGAAAGAGGTCGAGAAGGCCGCGCGCGCCTCGATGCGCAAACAGGTCGAGGCCATGCTCGCCTTCTGGAACGCGGGTGTCCCCACGCTCGATTATGGCAACAATATCCGCCAGGTCGCGCTGGAGGAGGGGCTCGAGAACGCCTTCGCCTTCCCCGGTTTCGTGCCTGCCTATATCCGTCCGCTGTTCTGCCGCGGCGTCGGGCCGTTCCGCTGGGCTGCGCTCTCGGGCGATCCGGAGGACATCTACAAGACCGATGCCAAGGTGAAGGAGCTGCTGCCCGACAACCACCACCTGCACAACTGGCTCGACATGGCGCGCGAGCGGATCGCCTTCCAGGGCCTGCCCGCGCGCATCTGCTGGGTCGGGCTGGGCGATCGCCACCGCCTCGGCATGGCGTTCAACGAGATGGTCGCAAGCGGCGAATTGAAAGCCCCGGTCGTGATCGGCCGCGACCACCTCGATTCAGGCTCGGTCGCCAGCCCTAATCGCGAGACCGAAGCGATGAAGGATGGTAGCGATGCGGTCAGCGACTGGCCGCTGCTCAATGCCCTGCTCAACACCGCCAGCGGCGCGACCTGGGTCAGCCTGCACCATGGCGGCGGGGTCGGCATGGGCTTCTCGCAGCACGCGGGCATGGTCATCGTCGCCGACGGGACCGAGGATGCCGCGCGGCGCCTCGAACGCGTGCTGTGGAACGATCCTGCCACCGGCGTCATGCGTCATGCCGATGCGGGCTATGACGACGCGCTCGACTGCGCGCGCGAGAAGGGCCTGCACCTGCCCGCCATCCTCGGAGCCTGACCGGCGAGGCCCTGCGGGTCCGCTTTGGCGCATAGGAATCCGTCGGCCTGGCCTGGCATGAGCACGATGGCGCTCGCCCACACCGCTCACGGACTGCTGCGAACCGTTTGTCGAACGCGCTTTGCGCCGGACGGGCGCACCGCTAGCGTCCGCGGACGATCTCAGGGGAGAACACCGATATGACCCGCCTTTTCACCCGTCTCGCGTCGGCGGCTGCCATTGCCTGCGCCACCGCTTCCGCACCGGCGGCGTTCGCGCATGAGCATGCGAGCGAAGCGCATGAAAGCGAGGCCGAAGGGCTTCACGCGCTGTTCGAACGCAGCGAGGCCGCGGCGCTCGATCGTAACCCGATCATGGCATTCTTCCGCGGGGACTTCTCCGATGCCGACAAGCTGGGCGATTATTCCGCCGCTTCCTACCGCGAGGACCGCGCGGCTGCGGAAGCCAACCTTGCGGCATTGGCGACGATCGATCGGTCCGCGCTGGGGTCGACCGACCGGATCGCCTATGACGTGTTCGAATACACGCAGCGGCGCACGCTCGCGCAGACTGCGCCCGAGGTGCTTCCCACCGTGCTCGCGCTGCCGATGGATCACTTCCGCGGCCTGCATGTATTCTACCCGCGTTTTTCAGCGCCGGGCGCGTTGATGCCCTTTGCCAGCGTCGAGGATTACGAGGACAATTTCAGCCGTCACCGCGACATGGCGCGGATCATCGACCAGGCGATCGAGCGGTTCCGGGCAGGCGCCGAGCAGGGGATCACGCTGCCGCGCATGTCGGTCGAATTGATGATCGAGCAGCTGGGCGTGCAAATCGACGCTCCGGTCGAGCAAAGCCCCTATTGGGCGCCAGTCGCCAATTTTCCCGACACCGTTCCGGCAAGCGAACGAGCGCGCCTGACCGAACAGCACCGCGAAGTGCTGACCGGAACGCTGTTCCCGGCATTTGCGAAACTGCGCGACTATCTCGCCAACGAATATCTCGAACGCTCGCGAACCAGCATCGCCGCGACCGACAATCCGGGCGGCGATGCCTATTACGGCTTCCGCATCGAGGAGATGACCACGCTGCCGCTCACCGCGCAGCAGATCCACGATACCGGCCTCGCCGAAGTCGCGCGCATCAACGCCGCCATCGATGCCGCCGAGGCGGAGGCCGGTGGCCGGACGGGCGAAACCTACACCACCAAGGCCGATCTCCAGGCGGCGTGGTACGAGGTTGCCGAGCAGGTCGACCCGCTGATGGAAAAGGTGTTCCTGCGCCAGCCCGAGACCGAGCTGCGGATCGAGCCCTACGAACCCTATCGCGAGAAATTCAGCCTTGCGGCGAGCTACATGGCCGGCAAGGCCGACGGCTCGCGCCCGGGCACGTTCTATTTCAGCGGCTACAATGTCGCCGAGCGCAAGCTCGGCACCTCGGTCTCGCTCTACATGCACGAGGGCAATCCGGGGCATCACTTCCAGTCGATGTTCGCGATCGAGAACGAGGACCTGCCCGAGTTCATGCGCTACGGCGGATTCACCGCCTTCAGCGAGGGCTGGGGGCTCTATGCCGAGAGCCTCGGCTACGAACTCGGCCTCTGCGACGATCCGGTCGAGCGGTTGAAGGCGCTGCGCGGCGGTGAGATGCTGCGCGCGGTGCGGCTGGTGGTCGATACCGGCATGCATGCGCTCGGCTGGAGCCGCGAACAGGCGATCGACTATATGGTCACGAATGGCGCGGCGCGCGACTTCGCGGAAAGCGAGAGCGCCCGTTACATCGTGATGCCGGCGCAGGCGCTTGCCTACAAGACCGGCGAATTGAAGATCAAACAGTTGCGCGCGAGGGCGGAAAGCGCGCTTGGCGACCAGTTCGACGTCCGCAGATTCCACGAACAGGTGCTCAACACCGGCGATATTCCGCTGCCAGTGCTCGAAGCCAAGATCGATGCCTGGATCGCGGGCGGCGGACAGTAGAGAGGACCTGACATGAACCGCAATATTCTGCGCCTCGCTTCCGCGCTGGCGATTGCTACCGCTACCTTCACCGCACCGGTCGCGTATGCCTGCGATGCGATCGAGAACGCGGCGACCGAAAGCGAGCGCCTGCGTACGCTGATGGCCCAGAGCGAGGCCGACTATCTCAATCGCAATCCGATCGCCGCTTTCTATCGCGGCGATTTCTCCGACGCGGGAAGCCTCGGCGATTTTTCTCCCGCCGGGTTCGAGACCGAACGCGCGGCGGCGATGTGCAATATCGCCGCGCTGGCGACGATCGACCGCGCAGCGCTCGATGCGGGCGAACAGATCGCTTACGACACTTTCCGCTATTCCAGCGAGCGCACGCTGGCCGGGACCGAGGGCGAGGTGCTGCAGGTGGTTCTCGCGACGCCGCTCGACCATTTCCGCGGGATCCAGGGAGACTATCCGAGTTTTTCGGCCACCGACGGGATCATGCCCTTCGAGACCGTCGAGGACTATGCCGCGAACATCGCGCGCCACGCAGCCTACGCACAGATGGTCGGGGATGTGATCGCGCGCTTCGATATGGGGATCGCGCAGGGCATCACGCTGCCGCGCCTGACGGTCGAACTGATGATCGAGCAACTCGATACGCAGCTGGCGACACCCGCAGAGGAGAACACCTATTTCGCCCCGCTGCGCGCGCTGCCCGTGGGTTTCACCGAGACCCAGAAGGCAGAAGCCACTGCGGCACTGACAGGCGCGATCGAGGACACGCTCTATCCCGCGATGCGGCGTCTGCGGGCCTATCTCGCGGACACTTACCTGCCCGCCGCGCGCACCAGTATCGGCGCGACCGAAACACCCGGCGGCGATGCCTATTATGCCTACCGCATCGCCGAGATGACGACGCTGCCGCTGACCGCGGAGGAAGTGCATCGGCTCGGCCTGTCCGAAGTGGCACGGATCAATGTCGCGCGGCAACAGGCTATCGAGGAGCGCGGCGAGCGCCGCCCCCCGGTCTACAAGACCAAGGAAGCGCTGACCGAGGCGTGGTACGAAGTCGGCGAGAAGGTCGATGCGGTCATTGCCCCGCTGTTCCTGCGCCAGCCGGAAACCCCGCTCGAGATCAAGCCCTACGAGCCCTATCGCGAGGAGTTCTTCCTTGCCGCCTCATACCAGCCGGGCAAGCCCGACGGATCGCGCCCCGGCACCTTCTATTTCAGCGGCTGGAATGCTGCCGAGCGCGAGCTCAGCCCGTCGGTGCGGCTCTACATCCACGAGGGTAATCCGGGCCACCATTTCCAGGTCATGTTCGCGATCGAGGACGAGGATCTGCCCGACCTGCTGCGCCACGGCTGGTACACCGCATATGGCGAGGGCTGGGCGCTCTATGCCGAGAGCCTCGGCTACGAGCTCGGGCTCTACGACGATCCGGTCGACCGGCTGCAGGCGCTGGAAGACGGCGAACTGAAGCGCGCGGTCCGGCTGGTGGTCGATACCGGCATGCATGCGCTCGGCTGGACCCGCGAACAGGCGGTCGAATACATGGTCGAGAACGGCAACCCGCGCGATTATTCGGAGAACGAGGTCGCGCGCTACATCGCGATGCCGGGGCAGGCGCTGGGCTACAAGATCGGCGAGTTGAAGATCAAGGAACTGCGCGCCCGGGCGGAGACCGCGCTGGGCGAGGATTTCGACATCCGCATCTTCCACGATGAGGTCTTGAACAGCGGCAACATCCCGCTCGCGGTCCTCGAAGCGAAGATCGACGCCTGGATCGCCGCGGGCGGGAAATAGGCCTCGCTCGATGAGAAAGGGGCCGCGCGACACGGCGTCGCGCGGCCCCTTTTCGTACGCGGGTGAGCGATCAGTCCTCGCTCTTGGTCCCCGTCGTCCCGGCAGGAAGCTCGGGGCGTTCGGGCGGTAGCGCGGCGTCGCGATCACCCGTCTTCAGATAGGTGTCGAACCAGCGCATCATGCGCAAATTGTAGTCGTAGCGCGACGCGGCCTTGCGGTTGCCGTGGCCTTCGCCCGGATAGAACACCAGCCGCACGGGTACGTCGGGCTTGCGGATCTTCATCGCGCGATAGAGCTCGAGGCTCTGGCCCGGATCGACGCGCGTGTCTTCCTCGCCATGCATGATCAGCAGCGGCGTGTTGGCCTTGTCGACATGGAAGATCGGCGAAACTTCGAGCATCGCCATCCAGTCGTCCCACGGCCACTTGCCGCTATGGACGTTGTACATCTCGTAGGGGATGTCGCCCGTGCCGAACTTGCTGACCTGGTTCGAGATGCCGACGAACATCACGCCTGCGGCAAATTCCTCGCTCCAGCGGGTGGAGGACCATGCGGTCGCATAGCCGCCGTAGGAGCCGCCCGTCACGCCCACACGATCGGCATCGGCGATCCCTTCGGCGACCAGCGCGCGCTTGGCATCGACCAGGTCGGTGAATTCGGGATCGGTGTAATTGCCCGTGTGCTGCTTCGAAAATGCCGTGCCGTAGCCGGTCGAGCCGCGATAGTTGGGCAGGAATACGGCATAGCCCTGGCCCGCCGCGACATGGCCGGGCTTCGAATAGGCGGTCTGCCAGCCGTTGCTGTCATGCGCTTCCGGCCCGCCATGGACGTTGAGGATCAGCGGAGCGCCACCGCGCGGGGCACCGCCGACCGGTTCGATCAACACGCCTTCGACTTCCTGCCCGTCGCGCGCAGTGTAGCGGAAGGTGCGCTGCTCGCCGAAGTCGATTTCGGACAGCCAGGGATTGTGGCTGGTCCAGCGGGTGAAGCTGTCGCCGTCGAGACGGAACAGCTCGGTCGGGTGGCGCGGCGCGTTGGCCTCGACCGCGATCACCGAACCGGCGGTCTCGACGTTGGTGATGATCAGCGCGCCGGGATCGATCTCGCGCTGCAGCGAACCATCGGCATTGTGGATCCGCAGCACGCTCTGCGCACCGACATGAACCGCTGCGACCAGGCGCCCGTCGTCCATGTATTCGACATCGACCACCGCTTCCGGGGCGCCCGCATTATGCGGCGTCACCGTGCCCGTGGCGACATCGACGAAGTGGATCGTGGTCGCCGCGGGGTCGTTCATGTCGACCGCCGCGATCAGCGCCAGCTGGCTCGCATCGGGCGATATCTCGACATCGTCGATCTTGCCCGGCGTGTTGATGACCATCCGCACATCGCCCGAGGCCATGTCGAGGATGTTGACCTTCTTGTTGACGTATTCGTCGTCGATCAGCGTCGTGGGTGCGGTCTCGATCACGCCGATCCGCGCATCGTCGGCGATCTGGAACGAGGTGACATAACCCGGCACCTCGACCTGCTGCGGCTTGGCATCGGGTTCGCTGCCGATACGCGCGCGGAACAGGCGGTTGAGCTGCTGCTCTTCCTCGTAGACCACCGAATTGAAGCCCGCCTTGCTCTGCTTGGTGCGGTCTTTGTCTTCCTCCGCCGCGACCAGCAGGTGCATGTGGCTGCCATCGGGCGACCAGGCATAGGAGCGCACCGACGCGCCCTTCACATGGGCCAGCTTGCGCTGCGCACCGCCATCGACGGGGATGCCCCAAACGGCGGTCTTCTCGTCCTTGCCGTCGGCCCACAGGAAGCTGACCATGCGGCCATCGGGAGAGAACTGCACACCGCTGACATTCATGTCGTCGGGCAGGAACTCGCGCGCATTGCCGGGGCCATAGGCCATCGACAGCTGCTGCATGGTGGTTCCGTTCTCCTCGCCCTCGGTGACGTCGGGCAGGCGAGCGGTCGTATAGGCGACCCGGCTGCCGTCGGGGGAAAGGGCGATGGTGCCGACGGACTCGATCTTGGCGACGTCCTCGGGGGTCATCGGCCGGGCCTGCGCCTGTGCGGCGATCGAGGCGCTGGCTAGCAGGGCGGCGGCGGTAAGCGGCGCGCGAAGTTTCATACTGGTTGGATCCTCTCAATAGGGTTTGCTGGCGCCGCTATAGCGAAGCCGCGCTAGCGGGCAAATCCCGCGCCCGAAACAACCGCTGCGCGCGTGGTTGCGAAGCGTACGCGCATTATCGCTGCGGCGATCGCCGCGATCATTACCGCCCAGAAGATGGCGACGAACGGAGCCTCGTTGCCCAGCACCAGCCGCGCTGCCAGCGTCGCCACTATGGCAAGGGGAGTTCCCACCACCATGCCCCACCAGGCCGCGCGGATCGCCGGGCGGGGGCGGCCCTTGCGCGCTTGCTTGTCGAGCCAGATGAAGGTCCCTGTCGCCACCACCGTGCTGAGCGCGATGCCGAAGACGATATAGGCGATCTTGACCGGCAGGCCGCCGTAATTGCCGAAGTGCAGATTGTAGATCGAGGCGGCGAATTGCTGGCCGATCGTCCCGTCGGACAAGCCCGTAGTACCGTGGAATGTGCCATCGGCGCCAAAGGCGTAATATTCGCCGAAGATCAGCCGTCGGTCGTGCTCGCCGATGACCTGCACATGCTGGCCGCGCGTGCCGGGATCGTGGAGGCCCAGATAGGCCACGTGCACGTCCGGATATTCGCGCGCCATATGGCGCAGCACTGGCGCGACCCGGGGCAGGGGGGCGAGGGTGTGATCGGCTTCGGGTTCGGCCCCGAACACGGGCGCGAGCGCGGCATCGCCGTCGCCGTCATAGGCGGCCTGCGCAAGGCTTGCGCCCGAGACATAGAACAGCCCTATCATCGCGCCGGTCAGCGCCATCGCCAGCGCGAAAGGTAACGTCCACACCGCCAGCCGGTTGTGCCAGTCGAGCGTTGCGACATCGTCCAGCCGCCGCGCGCGCAGCCGGAACGCGTCGCGGAAGATGCGCGGGTGGGACACCACGCCCGAAACCGCCAGCGCGACGATCATCGCGCCGAACAGGCCGACCAGCGTCATGCCCCAGACCGGCGGAAGGTTGAGCCGGTAATGCAGCGCGAGCAGGAACTCGGCCCAGGCATTTTCTTCGGGCGCCGCGATCGCGCCCCGCGCGTCGACATGCAGCGCCTGCGTATCGGTGGTGATGGTGGTGCGTGGCAGCGTCTCGCTGGGCATGTGGACGTAGAGATGGGTGGTTGGATCGCCGGTCGCTTCCGTCGCCAGGACATTGGCGATGGCTGTTTCTACCGCCCTCGGCGCGATGGCCTGCATTTCGGGGGCGCCCGGCTGTTCGAGCCTCTGCCATTCCTCGTACAGCACGATCGCGGTGCCGGTGACGCAGATGAGATAAAGCAGCGCGCAGCAGATCAGGCCGACGGCCGAATGCGCCGCGACGCCACGGCGGACGGTGTCTTTTGCGAAGAGTGGTTTCATGGCTGTCCTCCGCTGGCAGCCGGACCTGCGTCCTGAGCGTCTCGACCCCGGACCATCAGGATCGCGAATGTGAGCAGCGGCCAGAGAAGCGGGACGAGCGCGAGGACCATCACGTTGGCATCCGCTTCGGCGACCGGCCAGCGGATCGCGAGGCTGCGCGACGCCAATGCGGCGGCAACGGCCACGGCCAGAGCGACCGGTCCGGCCAGCAGCAATGTCGTGATTGCGCGCGTCCGGTCCGCTCTTTCGTGCTCGGTTGCAGCGCGGGGAAGATGGGTGGCGCGCCGCTTCGAGCGCGGCTGTTCCAGCGCGGCCCTTGCGAGCAACAGGGCGGCGGTCGCCATCGCGAACAGTGCCGCAATGGCGATGCCCCACGCCCCTTCGGCAAGTCCCGCCAGCATGCCGGCCCCCGCAAGCCCGGCCCAGCCGAGCGTATTGAGTCCGGATGACCGCCCGGTGCGGCTCCACGAGAGGCGCAGCGTGCCGAGCCCACCGATTGCGAGCGCGCAGCCCAGCACCAGAATGCCGTCTCCGCTCATCAGAACCGGCCCCGCAACGTCAGCGTATAGTTGCGCGGGGGCGCATAATACGCCTGCTCCCAATAGAGGCTCGCAACGTGCTTGGTGTCGGTCGCATTGGCGACATTCGCCTGCAGCTCGAGCCTGTCGGTCAGCTGGTAGCCTGCCTGCAACTGAAGCGTGGCATAGGCGTCTTGCTCGATCCGGCCGAAGGTGCTGTCGAGGTGGATATCGTCCTGCCAGCCGAGCACCGCGCCCAGCGACAGGCGCTCGGTCGGCTGCCAGCGCAGCGCGATATCGGCCGTCGTGCGCGGCACATAGCTGCGCACCGCATTGCCCTTGCCGTCGTCGAGCGAAAGGTGGGTGATGCCGGCCTGCACCAGCAGACCCTCGGCGATGCGGCCGGTGATCTCGGCCTCGACGCCTTTGCTGACCACTTCGATCCCGGTGAAGAGCGTCAGCCCCGATGCCGGGTCGAAGCCGGCGGATTCGGCGAGGTTCGATTGTTCGGCGCGGAACAGCGCCAGCGTGCCGAGCAGCGCGCCATCCTCGGTCTGCGCCTTGAGCCCGACTTCCATGCTCTCGCCCTTCGCCGCACCCAGCGGAGCGAAGTCGGTGCCGATTTCGTGCTGCGGCAGGAAGATGTCCGAGTAGCTGGCATAGAGCCTGATCCCGTCGAACGCCTCGAAGGTCAGCCCGGCAAAGGGGCTGAGCGCCTTTTCATTGCGCCCGAAATCCGCGCCGAAGCTGAAGCCGTCCGACTTGACGTCGATGTAGTTCGCGCCCGCAATCAGGCTCAGGCGATCGGTCAGCGCCAGCCGCGTCGCGCCATAGGCGCGCCACATGCGGTAATCGAAATCGGCCTGCTCGGCGGGTGCATCGTATGCCGGACGCGGCACCTCCTGGCCGGTCCAGTCGGGTAGCGCAGGCAGCGCTCCCCACGCCGGGTCGGAGAAGGGCACCGAGCGGCCGAGATAATGGAAGCCGGTGTCGCTGTACTGAACGCCGACGGTAAGGTCGTGCTCGCGCCCGAAGGCAGAGAAGGTGCCGGTCAGTTCGATGTCCGAAATCCATCCGCCGGTGTCGAAATCATAGGCTCCCGGATAGCCGAACAGGCCGAGCCCGGTGGCCGGATCGGGCGTCCCGTAGACATAGAAGATTTCCGACAGGCTGCGGATGTTCTGGCGGGTCAGCACGCTGCGCAGCGTCCAGTCGGGCACGAGTTCCCACGCGAGTTCGGCAAAGGCGCGGCTGTTGGTCGTGTCCCAGAAGGTCCAGTCCTGCGTGGTCGAAGTGCCCGCCGGGAAATCGGTCGGCGTGCCGTCGGTGTTGATCAGCGGCAGGGCGCCCCACAGGACGTTGTCGGCATCGTTCTGCTGGTGCGAATAGCCCAGCGCGAGCGACAGGTCGGGCGTGATCGCACCTGTCAGGATGACCTGCCCCGCATAGCGGGCGGAGGCGTAGTCGCGCAGGTGCGAGTCCCCGGTGGTTACGGCTCCCGTTGCGCGCAAGCCCCAGCCTGCGTCCTCGGTCAACGCCAGGTCGAGATCGGCTTCGGCGCGGGCGGTGTTCCACGAGCCGAAGCTGATTGCCGCGGAACCGCCGGTCTCGCCCGAGGGCCTGCGGCGGACGAAATTGATCGTGCCCGCCGGATTGCCGATCCCCGACAGCAGCGCATTGGCACCGCGCACGACCTCGATGCGGCTGTAGAACGCCGTATCGAGCGAACCGGAGGTCGGGCCGTAGACATTGGGCGTCGCCAGCCCGTCGACCATCAGCCAGCTGATGTCGAACCCGCGCGCGGTGTAATAGGTGCGGTCGGTTTCGACCTGCTCGACCTGGATGCCCGGGACCACGGCCAGCGCGTCGTTGATCTCGTCGAAGCCGAAATCCTCGATCAGGTCCTCGCCCACGATCGACACCGATTGCGGCGTATCGACCACTTCCAGCGGGAGCCCGGTCGCGCTGCGCGGCGCATCCTCCGCGCGCTCGCCCGAGACCACGATGCGCGGCGCGGCAGCGGCGCTGTCGGCGGCCTCCGCTGCCTGGGCCGGAGCGGGGGTCATGAAGGCGGGAGCGAGCGCGCTGCAGGCAAGCAGGCGCGCGGCGGGAGAAGCGATATGCATGAATGGTTTCCTCGTCTGAACTCGCGGCGCCGCTAATGAGAATCACTCGCAAGAGTCAAGGCTAATGAAAATCATTCGCAATTTAGGGGCCTGCGCATCCACCGCCGCCATGCCGCTGGACGCGCGTGGCAATCGCGCCTAAACCCGATGGCATCCCCGGGGAGCCAGCAGGGCCAGCGTGCTTTGGGCTGAGAGGGGCAGGTTGCGCTGCCCGACCCGTCGAACCTGAACCGACTAGCATCGGCGGAGGGAGTGGGCGGCACATGCACAGGGTCCGCCCTCCATCCGCCAAGTGGAGAGATTTCGCATGGCCGACGCTATCGACATCCCCGCCTGGATCGCCCTGTTCTTCGGGGTCTATGCGCTGTCCGCGGCGATCGGCGAATTGCGCCGGCCCGGCGGCTGGGCGGCGCTGCTTGTCCATTTCGAGCGCGACATAGGTCTGCGTTTCCTCACCGGGATCGTCTGCCTCGGCTTCGGCGCGCTGATCTACCTCGTTTCGCCCTGGCGGCCGGACGACTGGCTCGCCGTGCTCGTGACCGTGCTCGGCGGCTGGATGGCGCTCGAGGGCGCGCTTCTCATCGCTTTCGGCGACGTGTTCCTCGCCATTGCCCGGCGCCTGGCGGGCGCTGCCAACAAGCTGTGGGCATGGCTCTCGTTCTTCATCGGCGTGGGGCTCATCGCCGCCGCGCTCATCCGTCTCTAACTCCTCCCCAGACCAAGGAAGGTTCATCCATGGCCGACATCAATTCCAAGTTCGACATCGGCGTCACCACCGGCCCAATCCGCGGCAGCCGCAAGGTCCATGTCGGCGCGAAGAGCGGCAGCGGCGTACGCGTCGCCATGCGCGAGATCGACCTCGAGGGCGGCGAGCCAAGCGTGCGGGTCTACGACACTTCCGGCCCCTACACCGATCCCGATGCCACGATCGACATCCGCGCCGGTCTCGAGGCCAGGCGCCGCGAGTGGATCATGGCGCGCGGCGATGTCGAGGAATACGATGCGCGCGAAGTGAAGCCCGAGGACAACGGCCAGCTCGGCCCCGACCGCTCGGGCGGCGTCCCCGCCTTCCCCAATGTCGTCAAACGCCCGCTGCGCGCCAAATCCGGCGCAAACGTCACGCAGATGCACTATGCGCGCAAAGGCATCATCACGCCCGAGATGGAATATGTCGCCGAGCGCGAGAACCTCGGGCGCGAAATGCTGCGCGATGCCGCGGCCTACGAGACCGCGCGCGACGGCGGCCAGCCATGGGGCGCCTCGGTGCCCGACTACGTCACCCCCGAATTCGTCCGCGACGAGGTCGCCCGCGGCCGCGCGATCATTCCCAACAACATCAACCACCCCGAAACCGAGCCGATGGCGATCGGGCGCAACTTCCTCGTCAAGATCAACGCCAATATCGGCAATTCCGCCGTCGCCTCCGACGTCGCTAGCGAAGTCGACAAGATGGTCTGGTCGATCCGCTGGGGCGCGGACACGGTGATGGACCTCTCCACCGGCCGCAACATCCACGACACGCGCGAATGGATCATCCGCAATTCGCCCGTCCCCATCGGCACCGTGCCGATCTACCAGGCGCTCGAAAAGGTCGGCGGGATCGCCGAGGACCTCACCTGGGAAATCTTCCGCGACACGCTGATCGAGCAGGCCGAACAGGGCGTCGACTATTTCACCATCCACGCCGGCGTGCGTCTCCCCTATGTCCCGATGACCGCCAAGCGCGTCACCGGCATCGTGTCGCGCGGCGGCTCGATCATGGCGAAATGGTGCCTCGCGCATCACAAGGAGAGCTTCCTCTACGAGCGCTTCGACGAGATCACCGAGATCATGAAGGCCTATGACATCGCCTATTCGCTGGGCGACGGTCTGCGCCCCGGCTCCATCGCCGACGCCAATGACGAAGCGCAGTTTGCCGAGCTCTACACTTTGGGCGAGCTCACCAAGCGCGCCTGGGACCAGGACGTGCAGGTGATGATCGAAGGCCCCGGCCACGTGCCGATGCACAAGATCAAGGAGAACATGGACAAGCAGCTCGAGGCCTGCGGCGAAGCGCCCTTCTATACGCTCGGCCCGCTCGTCACCGATATCGCGCCCGGCTACGACCACATCACCAGCGGCATCGGCGCGGCGCAGATCGGCTGGTACGGCACCGCGATGCTCTGCTACGTCACGCCCAAGGAGCACCTCGGCCTGCCCGACCGCGACGATGTGAAGGTGGGCGTGGTGACCTACAAGCTGGCCGCGCACGCGGCGGATCTCGCCAAGGGCCACCCGGCGGCCAAGGTCCGCGACGACGCGCTCTCCAAGGCCCGCTTCGAATTCCGCTGGCGCGACCAGTTCAACCTGTCGCTCGACCCCGACACCGCCGAGCAATACCACGACCAGACTCTGCCCGCAGAAGGCGCCAAGACCGCGCACTTCTGCTCCATGTGCGGCCCCAAGTTCTGCTCGATGAAGATCACGCAGGAAGTGCGCGACTTCGCCGCGAAGCAGAACTCGGACAGCTACCTCGCCGCCACCGCGCCGAGTGACGACGCTGAAGGCGGCATGGAAGAAATGGCCGAAAAGTACCGCGAAGGCGGCGATCTCTACATGCCCGCCAAGGATTGATGGTCTTCGGCCTGTTCGGACGCAAGCAGCCCAGCGCCGCCGCGAGGCTCGAGAGCGGCAGCTGGCGCTGCACAAGCTGCGAGGAAGACCACGGCTGGCCGTTCGACCTCGCAGCCTTTGCGCCCGATGCATGGCCGCACGCCGAGCGCTACGAGGCCAACAGCGCGCTGCGCTTCGACGGGGATTTCCTGTCCGAAGATTTCTGCGTCCTGGGCGGCGAACACTTCATGGTGCGCGCGATCCTGCCCATTCCGGTGATCGGCTTGACGGACCCGTTCGCCTTCGGCTGCTGGAGCACGCTGAGCGAGACGAACTTCGATAAATACACCGATGGCTTCGATACCGGCGAATACGCGGACATGGGACCGTGGTCGGGTTGGCTGATGAACCGCCTCGCAGGCTTCAACGACGGTCGCGAGCCGCTCGCAGTTCACGTCCAGCCGCAACGCGAGCGGATGCGGCCCGAACTATGGGTGGCGGACGAGGACCACCCGCTCGGAGCCGCCCAGCGCGATGGCATAACCCCGGAACGCATGCTGGAGGTGCTCGCCCACTACGGACACGCCCCGGGATAGGTGCGCGACTTCGCCG
>JBFOLW010000081.1:0-4499 GCA_040830305.1 Erythrobacter sp. | reverse complement strand
GCGAAGGGCGAACCGTGCGTTGGCGGGCGCCCGAAGGATCGCGTAACGCGCGAGCAGGCGCTGGGGGGCTTTACAAGCGAAGCCGCCTATGCCGGGTTCGCCGAAGGACGTTTCGGACGGTTGCGGCCGGGCGAACGAGCGGATTTCGTGCTGAGCGACCGGGACCCGCTGCTGGCCACGCCCAGCGAATTGCGCGCGACGCAGGTGCTCGAAACCTGGGTCGGCGGGCGCAAGGTCTACGAGGCGGACTGAGGTTCTTCGGGCTTCTCGACTTCGGCCTTGCGGCGCTTTTCGGTCAGCCGCATTAGCACCAGCGAGCCTTCGAACAGCAACAGCAGCGGTATCGCCAGCAGCAGCTGCGAGCCGGGATCTGGCGGTGTAATGATTGCCGCCAGCACGACCACCGCAACGATCACATAGCGCCGCGCGGATACCAACTGGTCGCGGGTAACGATCCCGGCGCGGTGCAGGAGCAGCAGCAGCACGGGGAGCAGAAAACTCATCCCAAATGCGAGAATGAACTGCATCACGAGGCCGAGGTACTCGTTGGCCGTCGGCAGTGCCTGGATTTCGAGCCCGCCCGCTGTCCCCTCGAAGCCCAGGAACCAGCGGAAGGCGGTCGGCATCACGACATAATACGCCAGCGCCGCGCCCATGGTGAACAGGATCGGCGTCGCCAGCAGGAAAGGCAGGAATGCCCGCTTTTCCTTGGCATAAAGGCCCGGCGCGACGAATGCCCACAGCTGGTTGGCGATGATCGGAAAACTGAGGCAAAACCCCGCGAACAGCGCGACCTTGAGCTCGACGAAGAAGACCTCGTAAAGCTTGGTGAAGATCAGCTGCCCCTCGCCCTCGGCGAAGGAATTCTTGAGCGGCTGGATCAGGAAGCCGAGGATCGGGTCGGCGAAGTAGAGGCAGACCCCGAAGGCGACAGCCAGCGCAAGCACGCAGCGCACCAGCCGGGCGCGCAATTCGATGAGATGATCGAGCAGCGGGGCCTGCGTTTCGTCAATGTCCTTGATCACCGCCATCTTAGGAATCCTTGCCCGGGGGCGGCGGCTCAAGCGGCAATGGCGGCTCGTCGGCGTGTTCGGGCGCCTTCACGGGTGCGGCCCGCTTGATCGCGGCTTCCGCAGCTGCATCGGGATCGGGTACCTGCCCGGATGCGGCCAGAGGCTCCATTTCGTCGGGGAGCAGGTTGCCCGGCGCCCCGCCCTCGGGCGTCGAGCCGTCAGGATACTTGGCCATGATCTCCTTGTTCCGCGTGGCCCATTTCTCTTCCATTTCCTCGATCTCGGCCTGGCGGACGACCTCGTCGAGCCCGGCGCGGATATGACCCGACATGCGGCGCAGCTTGCCGATCCAGCGCCCTGCATGACGCAGAGCCTTGGGCATGTCCTTGGGACCGATGACGAGGATCGCCACGATGACGATCACCAGCAATTCGCTGGCGCCGATATCGAACATGGCCTGCCTCGTACTCTAGCGGATTTACTTGGTGTCGGAGGTCTGCTTGACCTGGTCCGGCGTCAGCCCCTCGTCGGCGGGCTTTGCCTCGTGGCTGATCTGCTTGGCGGGCGCTTCGTCTTCATCGGTCATGCCCTGCTTGAAGCTTTTGATTCCCTTGCCGAAATCACCCATCATTTCGGAAATGCGCCCACGACCGAAGAGGACGAGGATAACGACGGCGATGATGGCGATCTGCCAGACACTAAGACCCATGGGACCTACTCTTTCGAATTGCTTTGACAGGAATATAGGCGCTGGCGGTGCCGAGCGCCAGTCAGGCTTCGTCGGAGGCCTCTGCACGGTCCCCATTTCCTTCCGTTTCATCCTCGGAAGGCGATGACATCAGCTCGTCATAGGCATCCTCGACGGGATCGAGCAGGCCGGTGGCACGCAATTCCGCGATCCCCGGAAGGTCGCGGCGATTCGAAAGGCCGAAATGGTCGAGGAAATCGGGCGTCGTTGCATAGATCGTCGGACGTCCGGGTACCTCGCGGCGTCCGGCGATCTTCACCCAGCCCGCTTCCATCAGCACGTCGAGCGTGCCGCCCGAGGTCTGTACGCCGCGGATCGATTCGATTTCCGCGCGGCTGACCGGCTCGTGATAGGCAATGATCGCCAGCACTTCGGTGGCGGCGCGACTCAGCCGGCGCACCTGCTCCTTTTCCCGGCGCAGGAGGTGCGCAAGATCCGGGGCGGTTTCGAAATGCCAGCGCTTGCCGCGCTCGACCAGGTGGATGCCGCGTTTTTCGTAGTCCGCGGCGAGGCCGAGAAGCGCGGCGCGGACATCGGCCACTGCAGCATCGCCGAGGAACCCGGCCAGCGCCTCCGCCGTCATCGGCTCTTCCGCAGCGAACAGCGCGGCTTCGACGGCGCGGGCGAGTTCGTCCATCACCCGGGCATCCGCCTCAGCCGCAATGGACCGAAAGTGTCCTCCTGCTGCAATTCGGCCTTCCCGAGACGGGCCAGTTCGAGCGCGGCGACAAAGCTCGATGCGAGCGCGGAACGCCTGAGGCGCGGTTCGGCATGCGGTGGGAGGAAATCCCGCAATTCCATCCAGTCGAGCGTCACGCCGAGCATGTTAGAGACCCGGTCGAGTGCGGATTCGAGCGTCATGACCGGCCGTTCGCGGACCATATGGATGGCGGGCGCGGTACGGGCCTTGACCCTTCCATAGGCCTCGATCAGCGCGAACTGGTCGCAGCGCCATTTGGTCTTGCGGGCGATCTCGAGACCTTCGGGATTGCCGCGCAGGAACACGTCGCGCCCGATCCGGTTGCCACCCATCAGCCGGGCTGCGGCATCGCGCATCGCGCCAAGGCGCTGGAGGCGCAATTGCAGTTTGAGCGCAAGCTCTTCGGGGCTCGGGTCTTCCTGCTCTTCCTTGGGCAGGAGCATGGCCGATTTGAGATAGGCAAGCCACGCCGCCATCACGAGATAGTCGGCGGCAAGTTCGAGTTTCAGCTCCTCGGCGCGGTCGATGTAGCCGAGGTACTGGTCGACCAGCGCGAGGATCGAGATCGAGCGTAAATCCACCTTCTGTCGCCGGGCGAGGTCGAGCAGCAGGTCGAGCGGGCCTTCCCAGCCATCGAGTTCGAGATAGAGCGCGTTCTCGTCGACCGGCGTTTCGGCAGCGATCCCGTCCCAATCTTCCTGCGCATCGCTTGCGGGCTCGGGGAAAAGGAGGCCGTCGCTGGTCATGCGGCCCGTTCCCCGGCGATCTCCAGGAGGGCATCTCGTTTGGCCAGCAATTCTTCGGTGCCGGGGCCATCCTGCGGCTGCCCCATGGCCGCATGTACGCGTTCGAGCCGCTCCACGGTACGCTCGCTCATCGGCCCGCAGCGCTCCGCGATGGCACGCTGGTCATCCATTTTCGCCCAGCAATTGAGCACGATGTCGCAGCCCGCCTCGAGCGCCCCGAATGCGCGCTCGGGGATGGTCCCGTCGAGCGCCTGCATGTCGATATCGTCGGTCAGCAGCAATCCGTCGAAACCGATCCTGCCGCGGATTATCTCGCAAATAACGGTCTTCGAGAGCGTTGCCGGGTTCTCCGCGTCCCAGGCCTCGAAAACGATGTGCGCGCTCATCCCCAACGGGTGGGCTGCGAGGGCGCGAAAGGGCTCGATGTCGATCGCAAGTTCCACATCGCTCACGCCGACATAGGGCAATTCCTTGTGCGAATCGCAAGTCGCACGGCCATGCCCGGGCATGTGCTTGAGGCAGCCGACGACACCCGCGCGGCCCATTCCGTCGAGTACCGCACGCCCCAGCGCGGCAACCTGCATCGGATCGCTGCCGAGCGCGCGGTCGCCGATCACATCGTCGGTCTCGGGACGGCGGACGTCGAATGGCGCATGGAAATCGACCGTGATGCCCATTTCCGAAAGCTCGCGCCCCATGGCCTCGGCATTGACCCGCGCTGCCTCGATGGCGGAAGCGGGCGCGATGCCCCATAACCTGGCGAAAGCTTCCCCTGCCGGATAACGCTGCCATTCCGGCGGTTTCATCCGGGCGACCCGGCCGCCTTCCTGGTCGATCGAAATGATCAGGTGATCGCGGCCGTGGATCGCGCGCAGCTCGTCGGTCAGCTTGCGCAGTTGCTCCCTATCGCCGCAATTTCGCGCGAACAGGATATAGCCCGCGGGATCGGCTTCCCTGAAGAAGCCGCGCTCGTCGGCTGTCAGTTCGAGGCCGGAGATGCCGAAGATGGCGGGCGTCATGCGTGACAAAGTGAGGTTTTCGGCTGAATCCCGCAAGCTTGCGGCCTGCGGGAAGTGTGGAAATTAAGCCCGAACGCGCGGTTACTTGACGAAACAGGCGAGGCCGTCGGCCTTGAGCGCAGCGCACAGCCGGTTCGCCGACGCACGATCGCCGGCCAGCGCCTGCAGGCGATAGACGCGGCCGATATCGACCTGCGCCTCGATCACGCGGTGCTTCACACCATTGAGCGCTTCGGTCTGGCGCATCAGCCGCGACCAGGCCGCTTCGGCATC
>JBFOLW010000080.1:0-2359 GCA_040830305.1 Erythrobacter sp. | reverse complement strand
TGCCGTCGCCCGATCCGATCGCATCGACGTTCAGGCCGCGCACGATCACCGGATTGCCCTGGCGTCCACCGCGATCGACTATGTTGATGCCCGGAACGAATGGCAGGAGGTCGGACAGTTCGGTGAGCCCCTGCTCCTCGATCTGCTCTGCCCCCACAGCTGCGATATTGAGCGGAATGTCTTGTACCGAAGCTTCGCGCCGGGTGGCCGTCACGACGATCACAGGGTCGCCGGCAACGGGACCGACTCTTTCGTCGCTGTCCTGCGCGAACGCGGGAGCGGCCCACGCGGCGGCATACACGGTGCTGCCAAGCAGCGTTGCACGGGTCAGGTGACCGGTTGTTCTCTTTATCATATCTCACTACCCCATAATTGCGCAGTTGCAGGGGCGACCCGGTGCTGTTTTGAAACAAGCGGTGAGAATGAGGCAAGCTTGACGAAATTTGTCAACGCTACAGAAGGACGAACCGACATTTTCGATCTTCGAAATGCACGAAAGCAACTGTTCGCGGGCAATTTCCAAGCGGCGCATGCAGCAGCGCAGCGAGCGATCAAGGCCGATCCTTCCGCGGTCGAGGCGGTGCTCGTCATGGCAGCCATAGCGGTAGAACACGGCAATGGTCCCCCCGCGGAGCGGCTGTGCACGCTGGCAGCAAACACGGGCCACAGAAGCTGCTGGCTGGTGCTTCTCGAGGCCCGCGTGGCGCTGCTCAAGCAGGACCAAGAGCGCGCGCGCGAAAGGGCGCTGGCCGCCAGCCTGCTGAGAACCGAGGATCCCCATATCGCCAACCAGCTCGGCGTAGCCCTGTCGCGCACGGGACGGCATGCAGATGCGGTCGCCCCCTTCCGGCAGGCGGTAAGGGATGTGCCCGACAATGCGGACTATCGCTATAATCTCGCCGTGGCGCTGCAATTCGCCGGCGACCTGGCGGATGCCGAAGCCGAGTTCCGAGAGCTGGTCGGCATCGCCCCGACCCACGCAAAGGGTTGGGGGGCGCTGGTCCAGCTCGCCGACGCCCCCGATCCGGACTGGGAAGATCGCCTCGCCGACCTCTTCGAGGCGAGCGAGGACACCGAGACGCGACTGGCGCTCGGCCATGCCCTCGCCCGGCTTGCGGAAGGGCGCGAACAATGGGACGCTTCGCTGGTATGGCTCGACCGGGCCAAGGCGGCGAAAGCCCGCGAGGTGGCCTATGACCGCACCTTCGCCGAAGCCCTTGCCGATACCGCAATCGAGGCCGGTAAGTCAGGAGAGTTTGCGCCAGAACCTCGGGGTGACGAGCGTCCGATCTTCATCGTCGGGATGCCGCGAAGCGGGACTACTCTGGTCGAGCGCATCCTTTCATCACACCCCCGCGTACGCTCTGTGGGCGAGCTGTCCGACTTCGCCATCCTGCTGAAGCAGGCGCTGGCGACCCCCGGGCAGCTCGTGCTCGAGCCGGCACTGCTCGAAGCGGCTGCACGGGCCGAAGACCTTTCCGCCGTCGGCGATGCCTATCTGGGCCGCGTCGGACAGCTGGCGGGCGACGCGCCGCATTTCATCGACAAGATGCCCTTCAACGCCTTTTTCGTGCCTGCCATCTTTCGCGCATTGCCAGGTGCCAGGGTTGTTTGCCTGCGACGCTCGCCGTTCGACGTCCTGTTCGCCAATTATCGCCAGCTCTTCGCGACCGGCTTCAGCTATTACAGCTATGCCTACGACTTCGGCGACACCGCGCATTTCGTGGCTGGCTTCGAACGCATGGCAGACGCCTTCGCGGACAGCCTCCCGCCCGGTCGGTTCCTACCGGTGCGCTACGAAGATGTCGTGGCGGACCAGCGCCCCCAGACCGAGCGCCTGCTCCATTTTTGCGGACTCGAATGGGATGATGCCTGCATGGAATTCCACCGCAACACGCAGCCCGTGGCCACAGCCAGCGCGGTGCAGGTCCGCTCGCCGATCTATGCGAGCTCGGTGGCAAAATGGCGTCGCTTTTCGGATGGTGCCGAGCGGGCGATTGGCGAGCTCGGCCAATATGGACTGAGCCCCTGACAGATTGACAGTCAGGGGCTCAGGAAATTCATTGCACGATGATAGGGAGCGGGTGCCTCAGGCGGCCGCTTCCTCGTCCTTCTTGCCACCGTGGACCTGGATCGGCTCTTTCTTGCCTTCGACCACGTCCTTGTCGATCACGATCTCGGTAACCCCGTCCATGTCGGGCAGGTCGAACATTGTGTCGAGCAGGATGCCTTCGACGATCGAACGGAGTCCGCGCGCGCCGGTCTTCCGCTTGATCGCCCGCTCGGCGATTGCGCGCAGCGCTTCGTCCGTGAAGGTCAGTTCGACATCCTCGAGCTCGAACAGCTTGTGATACTGCTT
>JBFOLW010000079.1:0-4427 GCA_040830305.1 Erythrobacter sp. | reverse complement strand
TCCTCCATCACCTCGTCGGCTTCTTCCTCGTCGCCCTCGTCGGGCGTGGCGGCCTCTTCGTTGCGCGCCCTGGCCCGTTCGGGGTCGAGGCACAGTCGGGCGATGACCGGGCGGTGGTCGGAACCGACGCTGTCGCCCACGCGCATTTCGGAGAACAGGAATTCCTCGGTGGTGAACAGGTGGTCGAGCGGCCAGCCGAGCCACACCATGCCCGCCGGGAAGGTCGCATAGGTCCCGCGCCCGACACGTGGGTCGAGGAAGCCGCCAATGTCCTTGAACAGGCGCGTGGTGTCCGACCAGGCGACATCGTTGAAATCGCCGATCGCCAGCACCGGCAGTGCGAGGTTCTGCGCTTGCTTCGCCGCCATGACGATCTCCGCGTCGCGTTCCTCGGTATCGTGCCGGGGTACTGGCGGGCGCGGGTGCAGCGCAATCATGCGAAAGTCGTGCCCGCCTGCGGTCAACGTGGCGAAGACGCTCGGCGTGTCCTTCTGCGCGAGGTCCTGGATCGAGGCATTGCGCATCGGCAGCTTGGAGGCGAACATGATGCCGTAGGTATTGTCGAGCGGCCGGTCGATCCGCCCGGTGTATTCCGCCAGCACCGGGGCCATTGCATCCGCCCACGCCTGATCGGTTTCCATGAGCAGAACGACATCGGGATCGAGCCGCCGGACGAGCGCGGCGGTGCGCGCATAGTCGCGATTGTCCTGCAGCACGTTGAGCGTGAGCGCGGTAAAGCAGCCGGTGTGGTCGGTCTGGCTTTCGGCAACGCGCGTAACCTCGGTGGCGGCAAGCGGGGTATAGGGCAACACGCGGTAGAACTGCCATGTCGCAAAGCCGAGAAGCGCGATGGGCAACCACGGGCTCCATGCGCGATCGATCCGCTGAAGAGCGAAGAGGGTGACGATCATCGCGACGAGGATCTGGATGCGGGGAAAATCCCAGATGCGGATCCACCACTGGTTCAGATCGGTCGTACTCAACAGCGACCCGCCGACCAGCAGCAGCGCCAGGGCGCGCAGGACCCATATCCCGATGATTTTCCGGTCCATCTTTTCCCCTCTCACCCGGTCTCGCCGATGTTTGACTGCACTAGCGTTGACTAGCGCGGGCCGAATTGCGAGACTCCACCCACAAGACGTTCGGATCCCGAGCGCGTTCCAAGAGAGTGCGACACGCGCGCTTTCGGCACACTATTCCCCACAAGGATGTTTATGACCAATCCCACCAACGGCGACACCGTAACTATCGACTATGTCCTCAAGCGCACCGACGGCGAGGAAGTCGGCAATACGACGCAGGCCGGTCCGCAGGATATCCAGCTGGGCAGCGGCAACACCTTCCCGCAGATCGAGGAAGCGCTGAAGGGCATGGATGTTGGCGACCAGCAGACCGTTGCCATTCCCTGCGACAGCGCCTTCGGCCAGCGACGCGAGGATCTGGTGCAGGACATCCCGCGTGCGCAGCTTCCCGAAGGCCCCGAACCGCAGCCGGGCATGGCGCTGCAGGCACAAGGGCCCGACGGCAATCCTATGATGCTGCACATCGTCGAAGTCGGCGAGGAATCGATCAAGGTCGACGCCAATCACCCGCTGGCAGGCGAGGACCTCACTTTCGAACTGACCCTGCGCGAAATCAAGCAGGCTGCCTGATCATAGGCCGGAGGGGGCCGGGGCAAGTCATCATTCGCCCCGCCCCCTCGACACTCCCAAGGCACTATGCGTCGTAGCGCCGACTCCGAGCGGATCATGCGGTGCACGCATCGTCTCCCGCGAGCGAATGCCACACCTCGCGAGATGGGCAAGCAGGGCGTCATGCGCGGCGTGGAGGGGATCGGGTCGGCCCGAATGCCCTTCACCGCACGGCGCATTCACCAGCCCGCGCTCGCTTGCTACACTGCAAAGCATGATCGCGCGCCACCTGATCATCCACGGCCGCGTCCAGGGCGTTTTCTATCGCGACTGGACGGTGAAGACCGCACGCTCGCTCGGGCTTGCCGGCTGGGTTCGCAACCTTCCCGACGGTACGCTAGAGGCGCATGTCGAAGGGCCAGAGGATCGCATCGGGCAGCTGATAGCGGCAATGTCCGAGGGGCCGCCTCGCGCAGCCCCGACACGCATCGATCGGCGCGAAGCTAGGCCGGAGGGTCTTGCCACCTTCACCCGCAGCTAATGGCGTCAGGGCGATATCCAGCGACCCCGGTCACGCGTCAGCAGGGCGCGACGATGACCGGTGTGCGCGAGGCTGAACCAGTCGATCTCCGCCACTTCGATCAGCAGTATGGCAAAATTCCCGCGCGCCGGCAGAAGCTGACCGTCATCGGGTTCGAACCCTTCAAACTCTTCGGGCAGGCCCGAGGTCGGCAGCGCCGACGGGGTGCCCGGTCCCTCACCCAGATAGCAGCGGCGGGCGAAATTGGTGCTTTCTGCCCAGGCTGCGTCCACCGCGGGCCCAACGCGTTCGATCCGGCCCGTCCCGCGCATGCGGAGCTGGACCTTTGCGGGCTTGTCGTAGCCCAGAACGGCAATGCGGGAATCGGCCTCGATCACGGCGACCTTCGGCGCACGCGCGTCCGTATGGAAACGGAGCGTCCAGCTGTCGGCATCGAATGCACGCAGAACCATCACCCTTGCGTCGGCGTCGCCAGTGGCAACCACCGGCGCGTGCATGGGCGATCGCCGGTCGCTCGCCGCTTCCTGCAGCCGGGTGGCGATATCGGCACGGACCTTGTCGAGCGTGTCGTACATGGCCATTGGAATGCACGCACAGCCAATCGGTGCCAACCGAAACCTCGTTCATGATATCGGCGATCAAGATGAACATAAACCAGACGGACCGGTTCAGATTGGCGTCAGGCCGTTCTGATACAAGGGGCGACATCGACAACGGCCGCGGGTGGTGGAGCGGCTTCGAACCGACGAAGAGGACTCGCTCCATGAAACCAACCAAGCTCTTGAAAGGCAGCGCGCTGAGCGCCCTCGCTGCGGCGATGGCTCTCACTGCCCTGCCCGCAGAAGCCGAAGCGCAGGCGCGCGAACGCGGAGATCGCCTCGAACGCGACCGAGGTGACCGCGCGGAGGCCCGCCAGCAGCGTCGCGCGCAGCGCGCCGACCGACAACAACGCAGCGAACGTCGCTCCGAACGCAGGCAGGCGCGGCAACAGCGCGAGGTCCGCCAGCGCATGAGCCGCGACGATGCGCGCGAGTTCCGGCGTGCGCGAAGCGAACGCCGCGTCGATCAGTGGAACCGGGCGGAATCGAGGGGGGACAATCGCGCCAATCTCGAGCAGGCTCGCGAAGCCCGCCGCGAACGGCGCGCCGAGCGGCGTGACACCCGTCGCGATCAGCGTACCGAACGCAGGGAAGTTCGCCGTGACCGACGGGCCGAGCGCCGGGATATTCGCCGCGACCAGCGCGCCGAGCGCCGTGCCGACCGGCGCGAGTTCCGCGAACGCAACAGGACCTATCGCGGCGACCGCAACCGCTCCTATACTGATCGCGATCGCGCCGAACGCCGCGCGGAACGGCGCCAGCAGGCGCGCCGCGATGCCTACCGCGCGGGCCGCCGGGACGAACGTCGTCGCGACCGCTGGGAAGATCGGCGGATCCGCCGCGATTCCTATCGTGACGGCTATCGCGAAGCGCGCCGTGACCAACGCCGCGCACGCTATTACGACGGACGCCGCTGGCGCGACTACGACCGCTGGGATCACCGTCGCTGGCGCAACAACCGTCGCTACGACTGGTATGGCTACCGCTACCAACACCGCGACATCTTCCGGCTGGGCCGCTATTATGCGCCCTATCGCGACTATCGCTATCGCCGCCTGAGCATCGGCGTGCAGATCGGCAGCCTGTTCTTCGGCAGTCGCTACTGGATCAACGATCCGTGGCGTTACCGCCTGCCCGAGGTCTACGGCCCCTATCGCTGGGTCCGCTATTACGACGACGTGCTGCTGGTGGATATTTACAGCGGCGAAGTAGTCGACGTGATCCACGACTTCTTCTGGTGATCGAAGCAACCGGTCGGACCTCCCAGGAATGGCCCGGCTGGAACAGAATGGCCCCAGTCGAGCAATCGGCGGGGGCTTTTTGCATCTCCGCTAGCCCGGCACCTTGCCGAACGGCAGCATGCGGAAAATGCCGCCGTTCCGATCGATGAACGTGTGTTTCAGGGCCCCGAGAACATGCAGCCCGATCAGGTAGATGAAGACATTTCCGCCAAGCGCATGTATGTCGAAGATCGCTCCACCAAGACCGTCGTTCTCGCCCGCCGGCAGCGGCGGGAGGGTGAAAAAGCGGGATAAGTCAATCTCGCCCCCCGTGAAAGAAATGGTCAGCCACCCGGCCACCGGGAGGGCCATTAGCAGCCACTAACAGAGCACCGGCACCGCGCGTGCGAGGCGCGACTCCCATTTCGGCCAGGCT
>JBFOLW010000078.1:0-9688 GCA_040830305.1 Erythrobacter sp. | reverse complement strand
CGCGCTGGTGCAGGACGGGATCACTGACCACACCTTTCTTGCCCACCTCCTCGCGGCCGACTTCGAACTGCGGCTTGATCAGCGCGACAAGCCGGCATTCACGCTCGGCAAGCTCGAGCGGGCGTTCGAGTACCTTGGCCAGTCCGATAAAGCTTGCATCGCACACCACCCAGCTAGCGCGCCGGTCGATCATTTCCGGCGTCAGCACGCGCGCGCTGGTTTGTTCGAGGACGGTCACCCGCTCGTCCTGCCGCAGTTTCCAGGCGAGCTGGTTGGTCCCGCTGTCGACGGCAAACACATGCTCCGCCCCGCCCTGGAGCAGCACGTCGGTAAACCCGCCGGTCGAGCTGCCGATATCCATCGCCACCACGCCCGAAGGATCGAGTCCGAAATGCTCGATGGCATGCGCCAGCTTGATCCCGCCACGCGAGACCCATGGATGGTCGCGCCCGCGTACATCGAGCGGCGCGTCTTCCGCGAGCTGCTGCCCGGGCTTGGCGAGCTTCTGCTCGCCCGAGAACACCAGCCCCGCCATGACCAGCGCCTGCGCACGCGTTCGGCTCTCCACCAGTCCGCGGTCCACCAGCATCTGATCGAGGCGTTTCTTTTTCGGCATTGGAAACATGGCCGTTAGCGATCATTGATGCGGCATGAAACCGATCTATGCCAATTTCGGCGGCGCGCTCGCGCTCAGCTTTGCCATCGGCGCCTGCGTGCCGGCTCCCGATTCCACTCCCGCACCGACGGCTGCCCCGACGCCGACGCCGGTCGCCAGCACGCCCGCGCCGGTTCAGCCTCCTGCCCCTCCGCCGGCGGAGAACTGGATCGACGAACCGCGCACCCCGGGAAACTGGAGCTATCACGCTGGGGCCGAGGGTGGTGCGGCACGTTTCGGCGAAGCAGGATCCGAGGCGCAATTCTCGATCGAATGCGACGCTTCGGCGAAAACGATCACCCTGACCCGCACCGGTCAGGGTCCGCGAGAAGCCGTCATGACCATCCGGACCGAAACCACCGACAGGACGCTGCGAGCCAATTCCGGAGCTTCCCGATCGCCGCAATTCTCGGCTGCGCTCGCGGCGGGCGATCCGCTGCTCGATGCGATGGCGCTGACCCGCGGGCGATTCGCTGTGGAAATGTCGGGGTTATCCACACTCTACCTCCCCGCATGGGCCGAGGTGACACGCGTGATCGAAGATTGCCGCTGATGCGAGTCTCCTCGCCCAAGCGCAGGTAAGTTCCTCCGGCGCGGGCACAAAAATGGCCCGGAACATGCTCCGAGCCACAAACACCAATTCTGACGTGGGAAAACTTTTTTTCAAGGGTTGTTTTCGCGGCTTTCGAGCAACAAATTGGTACTCAAGATCAGCGGTGATACGCGGTCTTGTTCCCCGGAGACGGGGTACTTTGGCTCTAAACAGCGCGAAAGGAGGTGATCCGATGTCTCATGGTTCAGCAGAGAGGTCGGCAAGTTTCCGCGCGAGGTACTATCGGTAAGCAGAGCCGATAGAGACTTCGTGAGCGGCACTTCCCGCCGCTGACCATGCGAAGGGCGATCCTCCCACGGGCGAGGGTCGCCCTTCTCATTTTGTTGGGTGCGCTATCGGCATCCGTCTATCGCTTGCGGCGCCAGCCGACTCCCCCACCCGGCCACCCACTCAGTATCGTGCCATGGGTGGCCGGGTGGGGGAGTGGGCCGGTGCCGCCGCAAGGCAAGCGCGGATGCGCTTCACGCACGCAAAGAACACTCTTCCTTGCGAAAATCCGTCGCTGGCCCTACCCGCGCACCCATGGATTTCGAGCACCTTCCCCACCCCGCCCCGGTTCCCGGCGAGACCCGCCAGCAGGCTCTGGAAAATCCCGGATTCGGCAAGCTCTTCACCGACCACATGGTCGTGATCGACTACGACGCCGACAAGGGCGGCTGGCACAAGGCGACGCTCGGCCCGCGCGAAGCGATCAGCCTCGATCCGGCAGCCGCCGTACTCCATTACGCGCAGGAAATCTTCGAAGGCATGAAGGCTTACAAGCAGGCCGACGGTTCGCTTGCCCTGTTCCGCCCGGAACAGAATGCACGCCGCTTCAACGAGAGCGCGCGCCGCGTGGCGATGCCCGACCTGCCCGAAGAGCTGTTCCTCGAATCGATCCGCCAGTTGGTCGCTGCCGATCGCGACTGGGTGCCCTCCGGCCCCGACGGATCGCTTTACCTGCGTCCCTTCATGTTCGCCTCCGAGGCATTCCTCGGTGTGCGGCCCGCGCGGCAGTACAAATACATCCTGATCGCATCGCCGGTCGGCCCGTATTTCAAGGGCGGCGCCAAGCCGGTGAAGATCTGGGTCAGCCGCAACTACACGCGCGCCGCCCCGGGCGGCACCGGCGCGGCCAAGACCGGCGGCAATTACGCTGCCAGCCTCGTGCCGCAGGCCGAGGGCATCGAGAACGGCTGCGACCAGGTGGTCTTCCTCGATGCGGTGGAGAAGAAATGGATCGAGGAACTGGGTGGGATGAACCTGTTCTTCGTCTTCGACGACGGCACGGTCATCACCCCGCCGCTGACCGGCACGATCCTGCCCGGAATCACCCGCGACAGCCTTATCCAGCTGCTACGCGAAGAGGGCCTGCAGGTGCGCGAAGAACCCTACAGCATCGACCAGTGGCGCGCCGACGCGACCGAGGGCCGCTTGCTCGAGACGATGGCCTGCGGCACCGCAGCGGTCGTGACGCCGGTCGGCACGGTACTTGGCCCGGATGGCGAGTTCACGATCGGCAGCGGCGGCATCGGCCAGATGACCAACAAGATCCGCGAGAAACTGGTCGGCATCCAGAAGGGCGCGGTCGAGGACACCCACGGCTGGACGGTAAAGCTTCCCTGATCAGAAACGCGGCCTGACAAGGAACCGCCGGGTGAAGGTTTCGCTCGGCCGCAGCACGATGATCGCAACGCCGGCAAGCGCGATGGCGCCGCCGATCACCAGCCGCTCGCCGATTGCGTCCCCGGTCAGCCAGGCACCGAAGACGATCGTCAGGATGGGCGTGAACAAGGTGAGCGGGACGACCAGATTGGCGTCGAATTCCTGCATCATCCGGTAATAAGCCGTATGCGCGCCCACCGATACGATAATCCCGGCAAAGAACAGGCAGGCGGCCAGTTGCCACGGCGAGTTGGCGAGCGAGGCGACCTGCCCCCCCTCCAGTACAAAGGTGAGCGGCAACAGCACCGCGACCGACGCCACCGCCGCCCAGGCCTGCAGCCTGATCGATGGTATCTCCAGCCGCTTGACGAACACCGTCCCCAATGCGCCGATCACGGCGGACAGGAATACCAGGAGCAGCCCCGTGCTGGTCTCAAGCTGGTTCTCCCCCGCCATGGCAAACAGCACTCCGCCGAATGCGAGGCCGATGCCGAGCCCGCGCCGCCACCGCACGCGTTCGCCAAGGAACATGATCGCGAACAGCACGGTCATGGGGGCCCCGCTGAGACTGACCACACCTGCGGCTGACGGGCTGGCGGTTTCCAGCCCCATGAACAGCAGCGCGAACGAGCCGCCGCTGATGGCCAGACCGACCAGCAGCACCTGCCACAGCTTGGCGGGCAGCGGCCGCAAGAGGGGGATCAGGACCAGCGCGACAATAAGCGACCTCAGGAAGGCATAGAACAATGGTGGCGAGGCGAGATCGACGATGGCGACCTTGCTGACGACGACATTGAGCGCCCACACCACATTACACAGCATCATCACCAGAAGCGCACGCGCGGGCATGGTCAGTCGCCCAGCTTCGGCAGGGCTGAGGAGAGTTCGGCCAGCCAGGTATCAGCGACTGCATCGCTCGGTGCACGCCAGTCGCCGCGCGGGCTGAGCGCTCCGCCAGCGCTGACCTTGGGTCCGTTGGGAAGAGCGCTGCGCTTGAACTGGCTGAATCCGAAGAAGCGCCTGAGGAAGTTCTCGAGCCACTTGGCGATCGTCGCGAGATCGTATTCGTTCTTGGCATCGCCCGGGAAGTCGATCGGCCAAAGTCCTGATTTGGCGTCTTTCCATGCGTGCCAGGCGAGAAACGCGACATGGCTGGGCTTCTGCCCCCAGCGGATGATGTGGTGGAGGAAGAAATCGTTCAGTTCGTAGGGCCCGATGATCGACTGGGTGCTCTGGATTTGGCCGTCTTCGCCTGCCGGCACAAGTTCGGGGCTGATCTCGGTATCGAGCACGTCAGCGAGCACGGCATCGACGCCTTCGTCGAACTGGCCGGTCTGCGTGGTCCAGCGGATCAGGTACTGGATCAGTGTCTTGGGTACGCCCGAATTGACACCGTAGTGGCTCATGTGGTCGCCCACACCATAGGTACACCAGCCAAGCGCCAGTTCGCTGAGGTCGCCCGTGCCGATCACCCAGCCGCCATGCTGTCCCGCGAGGCGGAAGAGATAGTCGGTCCGCAAGCCCGCCTGGACGTTCTCGAAGGTCACATCGTAGACCGGCTCGCCATCGGCGAAAGCGTGGCCAATATTCTCAAGCATCATCGCCGCGGTCGGCTTGATGTCGATTTCCTCGGCAGTGATACCGAAGGCCTGCATCAGGCGCCAGGCATTGGACTTCGTGCCCTCGGACGTTGCAAAGCCCGGCATCGTATAGCCTCGGATTGCCGTGCGCGGGCGGCCCAGCCGGTCCATCGCCTTGGCAGCGACGATCAGCGCATGGGTGCTGTCGAGCCCTCCGGATATGCCGATCACGAGACACTTGGGATTGGTCGCCTCGATCCGCCGCATGAGCGCATCGACCTGGATGTTGAAGGCCTCGTAGCAATCCTCATCGAGCTTGTGCGCACGGTTGGGCACGAAGGGGAAGCGACGGACGGGGCGGTTAAGCCCAATATCGGCGCGCGGCGCACCATGCTCGAAGACGATCCGGCGATACCGGTCTTCGGGGCGCCCAGCGGCCTCGGCGGCATCGTTGAAGGTCTGCATCCGCATGCGCTCGGACAGAATCCGCTGCGTATCCACATCCGCGACACACAATTCGGGTGCGCGATCGAAGCGGACGCTTTCGACCAGCAGGTCGCCGATCTCGTAGATCATGCCCTGCCCGTCCCAGGCAAGATCGGTGGTGCTCTCGCCGTGACCGCTCGCCGAATAAGCGTAGGCGCAGACCGAGCGGCTGGAACTGGCGCGGCTGAGCAGATGGCGCTCGTCCGACTTGCCGATGGTGATGTTCGAAGCCGACAGGTTGAGCAGGATCGTCGCGCCGGCAAGCGCAGCCAGAGTTCCGGGCGGATTGGGCGACCAGAAATCCTCGCAGATCTCGATCCCGAAGGTGAAGCCGGGCAGTTCGCTGGCTGCGAAGACAAGATCGGTCCCGAAGGGCACTTCCTGTTCCCCGCAGCGGATCGTCAGCCCGGTGCACTCGCGGCCATGCGCGAACCAGCGCTTCTCGTAATATTCGCGGTAGTTCGGCAGGAAGCTCTTCGGTACGACACCGAGCAGTTCGCCGCGCGCCACCACCAGCGCGCAATTGTAGATGCGGCCGTTGCGCCGCAGCGGCGCGCCGAAGACCAGTACCGGCAGGAGATCGCGCGAGGCCTCCACGATGGCATCGACCTGATCCTCGACCGCATCGAGCAGCGCCGCTTGCAAATGCAAATCGTCGAGCGCGTAGGAGGACAAAGCCAGTTCGGGATAGAGCAGCAGGTCGACCGCCTGCGCATCGGCGTTGCGCGCCTGTTGGAGAATGCCCTTCGCATTGAAGGCGACATCCGCCGTTCGCACCTTGGGCGTGCTGGTCGCCACGCGGACGAAACCGTGCGTATGCATGTTGTAAAAAGGATGGATATCGGGTCCGCTCATCGTAGCGCGGCCTTTCTCTTCTGGATCAGACGGAGCGGATTCGAGCCAGTCGGCGGGCTGGCAGATGCCCAATTCGGCAAGGCGCTTCTGCACCGATGCGCGAGCGATCTTGCCCTTGGCTTCCCAGCCATAGACCGTGCGACTGGGCCACGCTTCGGGCTCGCCGAACCGCGCGCCGAATTCCTCCGCGCTGAGCGGAGGTTCATGCGCTTCGCGAAAGGCACGTATCTTGAAACCCGCCAGATGCATGCAGGCGAAGTATCCCTTTCGGATACTAGAAGCAAGCGAGAGGTCAGGCAGCGAGCAGCTCAGCCGCGGCAGGGCTCGTCTGCAGCAACTCGATCAATCCGCGCTCTTCCCGCGTCAGCCATTTGGTCGCACGCGGCAGGCGCGCATCGGCGCGCCACTCCTGCTGGCGGTCGATCAGGTCGATGACCGCCGGATGGATATAGCTCTTGCGCGTAACAGCAGGGGTGTTGCCGAGCTTGTCCGCCACGCAGTCGAGCAGCGCCTTAATCGGCATGTCGCCCTCGCCTTCGAGCAAGCACTGAAAAGCCATCACGCTGCCATGCCAGGTCCGGAAATTCTTGGCGGTAAACCGTTCGCCCATCGTCTGCGCAAGGTATTCGTTGACGTCCGACGAACCCACCGCCTGCACGTCGCCATCCTCGTCGACATATTTGAACAGGTTCTGCCCGGGCAGGTCCTGCATCTTTCGTACGAGGCGCGACAGGCTGCCGTCGGACAAGGTGACTTCGCGCAGCTTCCCACCCTTGCCTTTGTAGCGCAGCCGCAGCGTCTTGCCGGTGAGCTCGGCATGGCGTTTGCGCAAGGTCGTCGCCCCGAAGCTCTTGTTGCGCTGCGCATATCCCTCGTTCCCCACGCGCACGGCGCCCAGGTCTAGCAGGCGGACGACGCTCGCGATCGCCCGCTCGCGCGTCAGCGTGCGGCCGCGCAGATCGTCATCCACGCGCTTGCGAACCAGCGGCAGAAGACTGCCGAATGTCACGCAGCTATCGAACTTCTCGCCCTCGCGCGCAGTGCGGAATTCGGGATGGTAGCGATACTGCTTGCGTCCCTTGGCATCGATCCCGGTGGCGAGGATGTGACCATTGGGTGCCGGGCAGAACCAGGCGTCGCGATAGGCAGGCGGCAGCGCAATCGCATTGAGCCGTTGCTTCTCGTCCGGATCGGTGATCAGCCGGCCTTCGGGATCGTAATAGGCCCAGCCCTTTCCCGCGCCCTTGCGCGTGATACCGGGCAGGTCATCATCGACATAGATCAGCTTCGTCATCGCGAAGGCAAGAACCGTGGGATCGCTGTCACGGTTCCCCACCTTGCGACGAACGGTGGGGTGAACTAGCCACCCCACGCAGAGGAGAACGCATTTGGCAGACGCAACCTATACCCCGCCCGAAGTCTGGACTTTCGACGCCGAGAACGGTGGCCGCTTCGCCAGTATCAATCGTCCGACCGCGGGCGCACGCGAGGACAAGGAGCTCCCGGTCGGCGAGCACGATTTCCAGCTCTATTCGCTCGCCACGCCCAATGGGGTGAAGGCGACGATCATGCTCGAGGAACTGCTCGAGGCGGGTCATGCGGGCGCCGAATACGATGCCTGGACGATCAATATCGGCGACGGCGACCAGTTTGGTTCGGGCTTCGTCGACCTCAATCCCAATTCCAAGATTCCCGCACTGCTCGACCGGAGCGGCGACACGCCCGTCCGCGTGTTCGAAAGCGGCGCGATCCTGATGCACCTGGCGGAAAAGTTCGGCGCCTTCCTGCCGACCGACCACACCCGCGCCGAAGTGCTCAGCTGGCTGTTCTGGCAGGTCGGCAGCGCGCCCTTCATCGGCGGCGGTTTCGGCCACTTCTATGCCTACGCGCCCGAGAAATACGAATACCCGATCAACCGCTACGCGATGGAAACCAAGCGCCTGTTCGACGTCGCCGACAAACGCCTGGCGGACAGCGAATTCCTTGGCGGCAAGGACTACACGGTCGCCGACATCGCGGCCTATCCGTGGATCGCGCCCTTCATCTTCGGGGCGATTTACGAAGATGCGAAAACCTTCCTGTCGATCGATGAATACGAGCATGTCGGGCGCTGGGTGAAGCAGATCGCCGAACGCCCTGCGGTGCGTCGCGGCCGCATCGTCAACAAGGCATGGGGCGAAGAAGACGAGCAATTGCTCGAACGCCATTCGCCCGCCGATTTCGAGGACAAGAAATTCTGACGCGATCCGCGCACACTTGACTTCGGTCCTGCCATGAGGTCCCAACAGGTTTCATGGAAGGACCGAAGTTTGACTAGGCCGCTTCCCGCGGCAGGCCGGATGGAGAAGATCGGTTACGGGATCGGCGATCTTGCCTCGTCTTTCTATATCAACTTCTTCAACATCTACCTGCTCTACTTCTTCGTAGAGCTCGGCGGCGTGGGCCCTGCGGCGATGGGCCTGATGCTGCTCCTCACAAAGTTCTTCGATGCCGTGACCGATCCGGTGATGGGCGCGATAAGCGACCGCACGCGCAGCCGCTGGGGGCGCTATCGCCCCTACTTGCTATGGGGTGCCGTGCCCTTCGGCCTGTGCGGGGCGGCGATCTTCGCCGCGCCCGAGATGTCGGCAAGCGCGATGCTTGTGTGGGCCTATGTCACCTATACACTGACCATGGTGGCATTCACCGCGACCAACGTGCCCTACTCGGCGCTGATGGGGGTGGTTTCTCCCAGCGCCGATACGCGATCGTCCTTCGCAGCCTATCGCATGGTCTTCTCTGCGCTGGCAGTGGTCGCGATCGCCGTAATCGCAACAACGCTGGTGCGCGAACTGGGCGCGGGCGACGAGCGGCGCGGAATAATGCTGACGATGTTCGTCGTCGCTGGCGCCGGGACTCTCGCTTACCTCGTCGCCTTCTTCGCCAGCAGCGAACGGATCCCGCCCGCCCCTGCGAACGGCCGCGTGCGTGACGATCTCTTGTTGCTCATCAGCACTCCCGCCTGGATTGCGGTTGCCATCGCCGCCGTGCTCACACCTATCGCGATAGCCTCGCGCGCGAGCAGTGCGCTGTTCTGGTTCCGCTATGTCGCCGATGACGATGGCGAACCGATCTTCCTGTTCCTTGACCGGATCGGGCTGTTCTACACCGGCTTTGCGCTTGGCCAGCTTGTCGGCGTGATCTTTGCCGCAG
The DNA here is from genome assembly GCA_040830305.1 of Erythrobacter sp. GTDB lineage: Bacteria > Pseudomonadota > Alphaproteobacteria > Sphingomonadales > Sphingomonadaceae > Qipengyuania. Next base: position 663 of record JBFOLW010000078.1, on the reverse strand, counting down.
CGATGGCGCGCCGGTTCGACAAGGCGCATCTCCTGATCCTTGCGGGGGCGATCGAGGTCGCGGCCATCGGTTTATTCCATATGATGCCGCTCGATGCAGTCTGGCCCCAGACCGCCGCGCAGGTGGTCGTCGGAATGGGCCTCGGCATGATGATGATGCTGGCCTACTCGATGTTTACCGACATCGCCGAATATCTCGAATGGAAGACCGGGCGCCAGATGACCGGCCTCGCCGTGTCGGGTGCGGTCTTCGCGATCAAGACAGGCGTGGCCCTCGGGGCGGCGCTTCCCGGGCTCCTGTTTGCGCTTACCGGCTTCGAGGCGGGCGCTGTCCAGACCGAATCGGCGAAGTTCGGCATCGACCTCGCCTTCGCCATCGTTCCGGCCGCAATCATCGTTCCTGCGGGCGCGGTGATGTTCTTCTACAAGCTGGACCGCAAGACGATTGCGCATTTCGAAGGCGAGTTGGCCGAGCGGCGCATGCAATCCGCGCCCACCCCCTTCCCTTCCGCGCCGGAGACGTTATAGGGGCGCGCACCTGCTGGGGTGTAGCCAAGTGGTAAGGCATCGGTTTTTGGTACCGACATTCGCAGGTTCGATCCCTGCCACCCCAGCCACTTTCCGCCAACTTCCGGTTGCAGCTTGAAACTCGCTTGCTAGGCAT
>JBFOLW010000077.1:0-2326 GCA_040830305.1 Erythrobacter sp. | reverse complement strand
TTCCTGCACTGGGTGTGGTCGGCCTTCGATCCGACCACGGCCTGGATCCACATAGGGGTCCTGGCCGCGATCGAGATCGTCAGGGTCTTTCTGCAGCGACGTCAGAGAGTGACGTAGTTCTTGAAACGGGCAACTTCCGCTTCGTCGACATACTTGCCGATCTCGCGGTCGAATTCGCTCATGTCGGCGTAGGGGCGGTATTCCTCGAACTCGTGTTCCATCTTCGCGGTCATGCCCGGAATGAGCTTCAGCTCGTCCTTGCTTGCGGTGTTGAGGTTGACCGGCACGAATACGTTCACCAGCACCGCAGCCGCCTCTTCGGCGCCCAGCGTCTCGAGCAGCTTGGCATTCAGATCGGTCACGCTGGCGTAGGGCTGGCCGGCAACGATGGCAGCCGCCAGTTCTTCACTCACGCCTTCGATGGCAGCCAGCTGATCGGCCGTGGCGGTGCTGGCGTCGAGCACACCCACCTTCGCGGCGGCGTCCGCCGTTTCGACCGCAACCGGCGCCTCGGCCTCGGCAGTATCGGTCGTTTCGTCCGTGCCGCCCGAGCAGGCAGCAAGGGTGAGCATGGTGCCCGAAAGGGCGGCGGCAAATACCAGCTTACGCATGAATATAGGTCCTCTTCTTGATAAGCGTTCGCATTAGCAGGTCGCAACGCGATGGAAAGCGATTTCGACACGGAGCGATCGCGCGATCTTGGCTTGGCTGGGTTTCTCGTGAACCTGTCCGGCGAAAGCGGCCCTAGGCTTCGGGGGCAAGGGCGCTGCGACAAGGATGCCAGATCGCATGTCCGAGTACCGCCGGTACGTCCGGCACGCCGACGAAGCCGGGATCATTGCTGCGGCAAATGGGCGACCGCGGCAAGAACCGGAACCTACATCATATCAGCGGGCCGCTCGCGAACCCGTCTCTGGTGATCTCATAAACGAGATGCACCACGCGCTTGCCCTGATATTTCTCCAGTTCGTATCGGTCGGTGCGCTCCGCCCCGATGGCCTCCAGCGCATTGCGCGAGCGGTAGTTGGTGTCACCAACACGAAACTCGACCAGCGCCACGTGCTCAAAGGCATGGGCCAGCATGGCGCGCTTCATCTGGTGGTTGATGCCCTTGCCCCAGTAGCGCGGGGCGAGGAAAGTCCAGCCGATCTCGACAACCCCGCCCTCCTCCGGATCGTACTTGTCGTATCGCGTGGAGCCGATGACCGTATCGTCGCGCTTGTCCACCACTGCCAGCGCGCCGCCGCTCGTCAGGCCCTCGTCGAAGAATGCGTCGAACACTTCGCGCCGCCAGCGATCGTGCATCGGGTGCTGCTCCCACACCGCAGGATCGGAGGCAACCGCGTAGAGCGCTTCGCGATCGGCTTCGGCAAGCGGGCGGATGATCAGCCGCTCGGTCTCGAGTGTCGGCTGGCGATCCACTGCCGGTCAGCCTTTGGTGACGTCCGCCAGCGCGGCGATGAACTTGGGCGTATTGCCCTCGTGCAGGCCAGCGACGTTTATGCGGCCCGATGCGGCCATGTAGATGCCGTGGTCCTCGCGCAGCTTGCCGATCTGTTCGTGCGTCAGCGGGAGCATTGCGAACAGGCCGTTCTGTTCACCCAGCGCGGCGAGGTTGAGGCCCGGCGCCTCGTTGTCAGCCGCGGCCAGTCGCTCGCGCACGCGGCGCATCCGGCTCCGCATCTCGCCCAGTTCGTCGAGCCACTGCCTGGTCAGGTCTTCGTCGCGGAGCACGATGCGCACGGCAGCACCGCCGTGATCCGGCGGCATCGACCAATTGGCTCGCGCCAGCGCATTGGCATTGGAAGCGATCGCAGGCAGATCCGCAGCCTCCTTCGCAACCATGTAGAACGCGCCGACACGGTCGCGGTAGAGGCCGAAATTCTTGTCGCAGCTATAAGCCACCAGCGCCTCGGGCACCTTGGCGAGGACCTTGCGCACGCCGGCGACATCTTCCTCCAGCCCGTGCCCGAGCCCGTGATAGGCCACGTCGAGGATCGGAAGGATGCCGTTGTCGGCGAACGCCTGGGCGATCTGCTCCCAATGCTCGTCGCTGTAATCCACCCCGGTGGGGTTATGGCAGCAACCGTGCAGCAGCACCGCATCGGTTTCGCGCGCATTGCCGATTACGTCCAGCAAGGCATCGATATCGGCGGTGCCGTCGTCCTTCGCATGATGGAAGGTGGAGGTCTCCATACCCACGTCCTGGAGGATCTGCGCGTGGTTGGGCCAGCTCGGTACGCCGAGATGTATGCGGGTAACGCCGGCGGACTTTGCCAGCGCGACGGCAAGCCGAACCGCGCCCGTACCGCCCGGTGTCTACATG
>JBFOLW010000076.1:0-7067 GCA_040830305.1 Erythrobacter sp. | reverse complement strand
CAATTTCCCCGATCCTGCCTGCGGTCGTATCGATCGTGATGCGGACGGCCAGGTCGAATTCATCCGCACCGGTTACCTGAACGTCGCTTCGTACGACTACCAGGGCGTGATCGCAGATCTGCGCTGGACCGAGTCGACGCCATTCCTTGGCGCCAACAGCTCGATCAGCCTGCGTGGTTCGTACCAGTATATCGACAAGCTGGAAACGCGCGTCGGTTCGGGCGACCTCAGCACCTCGCGTGGTGGTATCGGCTTCTCGAAGCACCAGGGCACTGTCGGCGTGACCTACGACAACGGCAACTGGGGCGCGTTCACGCAGTTCCAGTACATCGGTAAGGCCGTTGTCGATCCCGACGCAGAACCCACCGCCTACCAGTTCTTCGAACGCGATGACGTCGTCTACATGGACGCCGGAATCAGCTTCAAGACCGAGGACGATTTCACGTTCCGCTTCATCGTAGAGAACGTGTTCGACCGTAGCGCACCCTACCCCTCGCCTGCAGGCGGCGGCGTCGTCACCTATTTCGACGGCATCATGGGTCGCTACTTCAAGGTTGCTGCCACCTTCGGCTTCTGATCCCGATCAAAAGCCAGAAAAAGAAAGGGCCCCGGAGTTTCCGGGGCCCTTTTTTGTGTCCAGCGCTCTCTGATCGGGTTGGACCGGGGACGGTTAGGCCACCGTCATCGCCAGCTCGCCATCGCCCTCGTCGATCGCGACCGTCGAGCCGTCCGGCACCTTGCCCGCGAGGATCATGTCGGCCAGCGGATCCTGCACATACCGCTGGACCGCGCGTTTGAGCGGGCGCGCGCCATAGACCGGATCGTAGCCCACCCGGCCGAGCCATTTCTTCGCCGCCTCGGTCAGGTCGAGCACGATCTTGCGATCCCGGAGCAGTTTCTGCACCCGCGCGACCTGGATCTCGACGATCGGCGCCATGTGCTCCTGCGCGAGGCGGTGGAACAGAATGATCTCGTCCAGCCGGTTGAGGAATTCGGGGCGGAAATGCCCGCGCACCACATCCATCACCTGCGGTTCGACATCCTCGACCTTCTGGTCGTCGTCCATGTTCGCAAGATACTGGCTGCCGAGGTTCGAGGTCAGGATGATCAGCGTATTGCTGAAATCGACCACCCTGCCCTGCCCGTCGGTCAGGCGCCCGTCGTCGAGCACCTGCAGCAGCACGTTGAAGACATCGCTGTGCGCCTTTTCGACTTCGTCGAACAGCACGACCTGGTACGGACGCCGCCGTACGGACTCGGTTAGCACACCGCCTTCCTCGTAGCCGACATAGCCCGGAGGCGCGCCGATCAGGCGGGCGACCGCGTGCTTCTCCATGAACTCGCTCATGTCGATGCGGACCATCGCCTGGTCGTCGTCGAACAGGAAGCCGGCCAGCGCCTTGGTCAGTTCGGTCTTGCCGACACCGGTGGGGCCGAGGAACAGGAAGCTGCCGAGCGGGCGGCCGGGGTCCTGCAGGCCGGCGCGCGCACGGCGCACCGCCTTGGACACCGCATCGATCGCCTGGCTTTGCCCGATCACCCGCTTGGACAGGATGTTTTCCATGTCGAGCAGCTTCTCGCGCTCGCCTTCCATCATCTTGTCGACCGGGATGCCGGTCCAGCGGCTGACGACGCCTGCGATATCGTCCTCGGTCACCTCTTCCCTGAGCAGCGCATTGTCGGTGTGGCCGCTGGCTTCCTCGAGCTTCTTTTCCAGCTCGGGGATCTTGCCATATTGCAGCTCGCCCGCCTTGGCGAGATCGCCTGCCCGCTGCGCCTGCTCGAGTTCGAGCCGCGCCTGGTCGAGCTCTTCCTTGATCCGCCCTTCGGCGTGGATCTTGTCGCGCTCGTTCTGCCAGCGCGTGGTCAGTTCGGATGATTGCTGTTCGAGTTCGGACAGCTCCTTGCGCAGCGCCTCGAGGCGATCTTTCGACGCCTGGTCGCTCTCCTTCTGCAGCGCCTGCTCTTCGATCCGCAGCTGGATGATCCGGCGATCGAGGCCCTCGATCTCCTCGGGCTTCGACTCCACCTCCATGCGGATGCGCGAAGCCGCCTCGTCCATCAGGTCGATCGCCTTGTCGGGCAGGAAGCGGTTCTGGATGTAGCGGTTGGACAACTGCGCCGCGGCGACGATCGCGCCATCGGTGATGCGCACGCCGTGGTGCAGTTCGTACTTGTCCTTGATCCCACGCAGGATCGAGATGGTGTCCTCGACGCTCGGCTCGTCGATATAGACCGACTGGAAGCGCCGCTGCAGCGCGGGGTCCTTCTCGACATATTTCTGGTATTCGTCGAGCGTCGTCGCGCCGATGCAGTGCAGTTCGCCGCGCGACAGCGCGGGCTTGAGCAGGTTGCCCGCATCCATGCTGCCCTCGCTCGCGCCTGCGCCGATCAGCGTGTGCATCTCGTCGATGAAGAGGATGATCTGTCCATCGGCGCCCTTCACCTCGTCGAGCACCGCCTTGAGCCGCTCCTCGAATTCCCCGCGATACTTCGCCCCCGCGATCAGCGCGCCGAGATCGAGCGCCATCAGCGTGCGACCCTTGAGGCTATCGGGCACGTCGCCATTGGCGATGCGCAGCGCGAGGCCTTCGGCGATCGCGGTCTTGCCGGTGCCGGGTTCGCCGATCAGCGCGGGATTGTTCTTCGTCCGGCGGGCAAGGATCTGCACCGTGCGGCGGATTTCCTCGTCGCGGCCGATGACCGGGTCGAGCTTGCCGTCGCGCGCCGCCTGCGTGAGGTCGCGCGCGTATTTCTTCATCGCGTCATAGGCGTCCTCCGCACCCGAGCTGTCGGCTGTGCGCCCCCCAGTAACGTCCTGGATTGCCGCCTCGAGCGATTTCGCATCGACCCCGGCCGCCTTCAATGCCTTGCCCGCGGGATTGTCCGCCAGCGCCAGTGCCTGCAGCAGCCGCTGGAGCGGAACGAAGCTGTCGCCCGCCTTCTCGGCCAGCTGCTCGGCCTGGTCGAGCGCGCGCACGGCATCATTGTCGAGACCGGGCGTCTGCTGCGCGCCGCCCCCCGACACGGCCGGCACCTTGGCCAGCGCATTGTCGACCTCGGTGATCGCCACGCCCGGATTGCCGCCCGCGCGCTGGATCAGCTGTGCCGCCATGCCCTGTTCGTCGTCGAGCAGTGCCTTGAGCAGATGCGCCGGCGAAATCCGCTGGTGGTTCATGCGGATGGCAACGGTCTGCGCCGCCTGCAGGAAACCCTTGGCGCGGTCGGTGAACTTTTCGAGATTCATGCAAACACCCCAATCATGAATATGTCGCCGCTATGTGGTGTTGCTATTCTGCAACACAAGCCCTCCCCCGCGAATTTTCACGAGGTGTGTTAGTCGGATATAGGGGTGCCCTGCCGATTGGCGAGGGGCAAGCGCCAATTTAATCTATTCCCACGCCTTCGAGGCCCGGAACCATCACTGTCCGGTCGCCGCCGAAGTCCTCGCGCACGACGACCAGCCCTTGGCGTTCGAGATGGTCGAGCAGCCGGCGGATACGCCCCGGCGAGCTGGTGCCATAGGCGCGCGCCAACTCGTTCTCGTCGACCTGCGTCTCGCCGGCATGCGCGGCCTTGGCGATGACGAGGAAGGGGCCGAGCAGGTCTTCCTCGACACCGCTTGCAAGCTGCATGATCCGTGCCTGCAGCGCTTCATCGAGTTCGGCAAGTCCCGCCCCGGCGATTGCGAAACGACGGCGAAAGGCGCGCATGTCGGGCATTGGCCCGATCAGCCGTTCGCGGCGACAGCGGGTCAGGAAGGTCTGGTACTGCGCGCTGGCCGACTGGAAGGCGATGCCCTCCTCGCCAGCCAGTTCGCCGATGATCTCGGTAATGCGCCGCGTAACTGCCGAAGTATCGATCGGCTCGGCAGACGGCGCGACCTGGCGGTCCTCGGCCTGCGCGATGCTGTCCTCCATGTCCTCGACACGCGGGGCGGGCGGCGGAGCGGGTGGAGGCGGTGCCTTGGCGACATCGCTGGCGAGATCGGTGGTGAGCAAGGCCGCCATGTCCTCGGGCGCGGTGTCGGGCAGCGCCATCAGCCCCTCGCTCCGGACAGTGTGACCGGTCTTCACGGGGCCGATCTTGACCGCCAGCGGCACGCGCGTGATCGCCGGGCCGAGCGCGAGAAAGTGCCCGCGCTCGAGTTCGCGGATGCGCTCGGCCTGCCGCCGCTCCATCCCGAGCAGGTCGGCGGCGCGGACCATGTCGATATCGAGGAAGGTTCGCCCCATGAGGAAGTTCGAGGCCTCGGCTGCGACGTTTTTCGCCAGCTTCGCCAATCGCTGCGTGGCGACAATCCCCGCGAGCCCACGCTTGCGCCCGCGGCACATGAGGTTGGTCATCGCCGACAACGTCATCCGCCGCGTGTCCTCCGCCATCTCGCCAGCGGCAGCAGGCGCGAACATCTGCGCTTCGTCGACCACCACCAGCGCCGGGTACCAATGCTCGCGCGGGGCATCGAACAGCGCGGTGAGGAACTGCGCGGCGCAGCGAATCTGCTGTTCGACCTCGAGCCCGTCTAGATCGAGCACCACCGACGCGCGGTGTTCGCGGATACGGCGGGCCAGCGCCTCGATCTCGCCCGGCGAATAGGCTGCGCCATCGATCACCACGTGGCCGAATTCCTCGGCCAGCGAGGGGAAATCGCCTTCGGGATCGATGACAACCTGCTGGACCATGCCCGCGCTCTCTTCGAGCAGGCGGCGGATCAGGTGCGACTTGCCGCTGCCCGAATTGCCCTGGACGAGCAAGCGGGTGGCGAGGAGTTCCTCGATGTCGAACTCGACCGGCTTGCCGGAGGATTCGTGGCCGATGGTGATCTGCGCTGTCACTGACCGGCAGTTAGCGAGCCGAATCCGCACGGGGGAACATGCGCGGGCATGGTTTTGCCCAATCGCGTTGCGTCGCGCCGCCAGCCTCGCTAGGCCAGTTGCAAGAGAGGACGGATTTTCATGACAAGATGGCTGGGGCGCATCGGCTTTGCGCTGCTCGTAATAGTGCTGGTCGTATTCGTCGGGCTGGCCAGCTGGGAGCCCTTCTTCGCCAAGCGAAGCGATGTTGCGCGGTCGAGCGAAAGTTTCACGGCGGAGATCATCCGCGACGAGTTCGGAGTCCCACACATCTATGGCGAGCGCGACCGCGATGTCGCATACGGTGTTGCCATCGCGCATGCCGAAGACGATTTCAGCACGCTGCAGGATGTCATAGCGATGGCGCGCGGGCGTTACGGAGCGATTGCCGGGCAGGAGGGTGCGGCCATCGATTACGTATACCACCTGCTCGACGCGCGCGGCACCGCGGAGCGCCACTATCCTGGCCTGCCCGACGACACGCGTGCACTGTTCGAAGCCTATGCCACCGGGCTCAACGATTACGCTGCGCAGCACCCGGGCGAGCTCAAGCTCGCCAATCTGTTCCCGGTCGACGGTACGGATGTCGCCGCCGGGTTCGCGCTGCGCCAGCCGTTTTTCTTCGGGCTCAACGGCGTCATCGAGCCACTTGTAGCCGGGGAAGAACCGCGCCGCGAATTCGGTCCGGACATTCCCGGATTCCCGCGCGAGGGCACGCCGGACACGGCCCTGCGGCCAGCCAGCGAGGAGGGACAAACCGGGCTCTCGCTCTCGCCCTTTGGCCCCGATGGCGCGCACAACGGCTCCAACGCCTTCGCCGTGGCGCCGGACCGCTCGGGCGGGCCGACCACGCTGATCTCCAACAGCCACCAGCCGCTGCGCGGGGGCGTGGCTTGGTACGAATTCAGTGTCGAGAGCGGCGAAGGCTGGCACTTCACCGGCGCCAATTTCCCCGGCTCACCCTTCCCCTTCCTCGGCCACAACCGCACGCTCGGCTGGACCAATACCGTCAACACGCCCGACATGGTCGATATCTACGAGCTCGAGCTGGACGACAGCGGCCAGCGTTACCGGTTCGGCGAGGAATGGCGCGATCTCGAGACGCGCACGGTTACGCTCCCCGTGCGCATCGGCCCGGTGGTCCTGCCGATCCGCCGCGAGATCCATCGCAGCGTCCACGGGCCGGTGATCAAGAGCGACAACGGCGCCTTCGCCTTCCGCTATGGCGGGATCGACAATCTCGGCCAGCTCGATGCCTATTACCGTCTCAACAAGGCGACTGATCTCGCCGAATGGGAAGCGATCCTCGCGCGGATGGACATCCCCTCGACCAACTTCATCTATGCCGATGCCGAGGGCAATATCGCCTATGTCTACAACGCCGCGATCCCCGACCGTTCGGAGGGTCCGAACTGGCGCAGCGTTCTCGACGGCTCGGATCCTGCGCTGCTGTGGACCGGTCCGGTCGATTACGAAGAGCTGCCGCGTTATGTGAACCCCGCGAGCGGCTGGCTCTACAATGCCAACAACACGCCGTTCACCGCAGCGGGCGATGGCAGCGATCTGGCGCCGGAGGATTTCGCACCCGAGCTGGGCGTCGAACTCAAGCAGACCAACCGCTCGCGCATGGCCTGGAAGCTTTTGAGCGAAGCCAGACAGCTCGATCGCGCGACGCTCGAGAAGATCAAATACGACACCACCTACATGCGCGCAGGCTATATCGCCGACGTGTGGGATGAACTTGCCACTCTCGACCTGTCGGATCGGCCCGATCTCGCTCCGGCGCGCGACCTGTTGCTCGACTGGGATTTCAATGCGGACAGCGTGGGCCCCGCCGACAGCCTCGCGCTGCTGATGATCCGCGAGTTCATGTCCTGCCGCTACCAGAACAAGGCCTGTCCCTATGTGCTGGACGAGCTGGAGCGTGCCGTCGAGCATCTCGATACCCATTTCGGCCGGATCGATCCCCCGATGAGCGAGCTTTTGCGGCTGCGCCAAGGCGATGTCGACCTGCCGCTCGATGGCGGATCGGACACGCTGCGCGCCTCGACGCTGTGGAACGTCGATGAGGATGGCCGCCTGTCGGTCAAGCATGGCGACAGCTTCATCCAGTGGGTCGAATGGCTGCCGGGCGAGCGGGTTTCGTCACGCTCGATCCAGCCTTTCGGATCGGCAACCACCCGGCCCCGCTCGCCGCATTACGCCGATCAGGCT
>JBFOLW010000075.1:0-7517 GCA_040830305.1 Erythrobacter sp. | reverse complement strand
TCGCCGTGGATCGCGACCACCGAAGCCAATGCCGACGAGCGCTACAAGCAGGCGATCGTCGATGGCAGCGCCGATGGGATCGTCTACACCAACCTGTTTACCGGGGTGCATGGCAATTACCTCCGCTCGAGCATCGAGGGCGCCGGGCTCGACCCCGACAACCTCCCGGAAAGCGACCCCAGCAAGATGAATTTCGGCAGCGGCGGCAACACCAAGGCCAAGGCGTGGAAGGACATCTGGGGTTCGGGCCAGGGCATCGGCACCGTCCGCGAAAGCGCGCCGGTGGAGGACACCGTCGCCCGGCTCGAGCGCGAGTATGTCGCGGCGAAGGAAGCCCTGACAAGAGCGACTGCCTAGACCGCGGTCGCGCTCCACAGCGTTTCGGCCATCGCGTCGAGATCGGAGAAATCCAGGCCCTTGCCGAGCGCGTCACGCCGGTTGAGCCGAAGCGGCTGCCGTTCATCGAGCAGGCGCCTTCGGAGCGCGCCCTGGAGCCAGGCCAGCCGCATCAAAGCGGTTACAGCTGCTTCGCGCGGATCGGCCGCGCAAAGGCTCGACCAATGCCTTTCGATGCGTCCTACGCGATCGATGACCATTTCGTTGTAATTGCGGTGCGGCCCACGATGGAGGGGCAGCGCCAGGCGTTGGGCAGCCTCCTCCCGCGCAGGGAGAAGCAGCCCGTTGCGGCGAAAATCGTCAAAGCCGATCCGTCTGGTCCCTAGCGTCTCGAACAGCGCGGCGAGACTCGTCGTGCGCAGCAACTGACGAGGGAGAAGATGATGCCTTTGCAGCGCAGGATCGTGCTGCGGGGATCCGCGGCGGTTGACCGCACGGAACGGCAGATGGCTGCGACAGGCGAAGCGATGGCCTGAGGCAGATCGCTCCGATAGCTGCCTAGGCGCAGGCAACCCGGACCAATCCGTTGACCGGGTCCGGTTCCAGCCGAAGCACGTCTCCTGCCTCGGTTACGAGCTCGCGGCCCTCGGTCAGATCCTCGTAACCCACCAGTTGCTGGACGATCCGGACAGCGAGGCGTGTGGCTTGGGTGCGGTCGGCGCACAGTTCCGGTGCGATCGCAAGCTCGGCCCCGACGAAGAAACCAAGCCCTTCGCTCAGGAGCCCCCCCTGCTCGTCAAAGCGCATGCCAAGCATGCCGAGAGCCGGGAACGGTCCCCCGGCAAGCCACGCTTCGACGGTCTTGGCGAAGAACTTCGGCGCAACTGCCGATCGCGCTGGGGGCCAGCAAACCGCCCCGATCCCTCCGAGAGCCTGGGTTAGCGCAGCACCCAGCCCCAAAAGCGTGCGCACGACCGGGAGCGAATGTGCGCCAGCGGCGATATGCGGACCGGGGTAAAGTCCGATCGCCTCGCCCCACAACCTGTCATCGATCTCACAGTTGAAGAGATACTCGATCTCGGGCGTGGCTATCGCCGGACCGGGGCGCAGGCCGAGCAGGTCGAAGGTTAGGCCATCCAGGATCAGTTCGAGCCAATCGTCATCCGCCATGTGCGGGTTCTGCCGGGCTACGGTATGCGGAGGATGCGCCGCAGTAGCAGGGTCATGGCTGATTGCGGCGCGCGGATGGTGCGCAAGCGCCGCAGTCACCGCCTCCCGGTCGGGTCGGCTGCCACGACCGAACACGAGCACCAGGCCGGGCGCGATCCGCGCTTCGTTCCTGTCGCCTTGCGCAATCGCCGTCACGGTTTCCTGCTGTTCTGCTGCCCCACGCATCCGACCTTGACCGTTATCAGATAAGCCGTCGAGTCCGCATGGGATTAATGATCGGTAATGGAGGAGCTTTCAGAATATTCCCTGAGCGACCCCTTCGGACAGCCCTTCGCCTAATTCGGCCGCCCGCTCGAGCGAGGCTCCCTCGACAAACTTCCTGGCGAGGATGTCTTCCGGCTCCTGCGCATGCATCATTTCTATCCAGGGTTCGGCAACGCGCTTGAGGCGCCAGCCCTTCGCGATCCGGTCGATCTGGCGCTGCGCCCCCTCGCCATCGGAACCTGCAGCGATAATCGTGGCGTAGGGTCGACCTTCGATGCGGCCCAGTACGGGGTAATAGCAGCGGTCGAACATCTCCTTCATCTCGCCGGACATGCTGGCCAGGTTCTCGGGGCAGCAGAACAGGTATCCTCCGGCCGCGAGCAGTTCCTCCGGCGAAACATCTGCCGCGCGCATCAGGCGGCCGCCCTCGCCCGCACCGCGATAGGCGGCGCGGGCAAGCTGCTCGCTCGCGCCGGTCCGGCTGTGCCAGACGATCAGCAGGGGCCCTGTCGACATGCATCCAGCATCGCCAGCGCCTGTCGATTGTCAATCGGCATAGCTTTCGCCGAGCGAGGCCTCCGTCTATTGCCCGGGGCATGGCATCGCAGGCTCTCTCTCACGTCTTTGGCGTATCCAACTCGCTGACCGGGCGCGCCTGGTGCTGGCGTGGCGGCAATATGGAATTGGGGTCGGCGTCGGCCCTGGGCGACGACATCGTCCGCCAACTGTTGCTGTCACGCGGCGTTACGCCCGACGATATCGAGCGCCATCGAACTCCGACCCTGCGCAATTTCCTGCCCGATCCCTCGCTGTTCAAGGACATGGACACAGCGGCCGACCGGATCGCGCAGGCGGTGATCGCGGAAGAGACGATCACCATCTATGGCGACTACGATGTCGACGGGGCCACAAGTTCGGCCTTGCTGATCCGCCTGCTGCGCGAGCTTGGTGTCGAGGCGGGCTACTACATTCCCGACCGCTTGCTCGAAGGTTACGGCCCCTCTGGCGAAGCTCTCGTAAAGCTGGGCGAAACCGGCTCGAGCCTGATCGTCACGGTGGACTGCGGTGCGATGGCGCACGAGGCGCTGGGCATGGCGCATGACGCGGGGATCGACGTTATCGTGGTCGACCATCACAAATGCGCCGCCGAGCTTCCCAAGACGGTGGCGCTGGTAAACCCCAACCGGCTGGACGAAGAGGACGAGGCTGCGGCACACGGCCACCTCGCAGCGGTCGGTGTGGCCTTCCTGCTTGCGATCGCACTGGTCCGAACCTTGCGCGAGCGGGGCCATTTCGCCCAGCGCAAGGAACCCGACCTGCTCGCGCTGCTCGATGTCGTCGCCTTGGGCACTGTCGCCGATGTCGCCGCGCTGCACGGCCTCAACCGCGCCTTCGTTTCCCAAGGCCTCAAGGTCATGGCGAAGCGCGACAATATCGGCATGTCGGCGCTGATCGATGCAAGCCGCCTCAAACGCGCGCCGGCGTGTTCGGACCTCGGCTTCGCGCTGGGTCCCCGCATCAATGCCGGCGGACGCGTGGGCGAATCGACCTTGGGCGTGAGGCTGCTTACGACGCAGGATCCCGAAGAGGCGCGCGAGATCGCAGCGCAATTGTCCGCGCTCAACGAAGAACGCCGGGCGATCGAGGCCGAGGTGCAGGAGGCAGCCGAGGAGCAACTGGCAGCGCAGCACAATCGAGCGGTGCATCTGCTCGCGGGCGACGGCTGGCATCCCGGTGTGATCGGTATCGTCGCCGGACGGGTAAAGGAAAAGACGGGCAAGCCCTCGCTGGTGATCGCGCTCGACGGGGACACCGGCAAAGGCTCGGGGCGGTCGATCGCCGGGGTCGACCTCGGCGCTGCGATCATCCGCGCGCGCGACGAGGGATTGCTGGTCGCGGGCGGTGGGCATGCGATGGCCGCCGGACTGACCGTCGCCGCGGACAAGGTCGATGCGCTGGCCGACTGGCTCGACGGGATGCTGGAAGGACAGGTCGCGCGCGCCTCGGCCAGCCGGTCGATGACGCTCGATCTTGCGGTGGCGCCGGGCGGCTTGACGCCCGAGCTGGTGCATTCGCTCGAAGAGGCCGGGCCCTTTGGCGTGGGATGGCCCGGTCCGCGGATTGCGGTAGGGCCGGTCAGGCTCGTCAAATGCGACATCGTCGGCACCGATCACGTCCGCCTGATTGCCGCCGGAGACGATGGCAAGAGCTTCAAGGGTATCGCCTTTCGGGCGGCGGAAAGCGAAATGGGGCAGGCGCTGCTGCACGGCTCGCGTGGTCGGCGCCTGTGGCTTGCGGGCCGGGTCAAGATCGACGACTGGGGCAGCCGCCCGCAGGCGGAACTGCACCTAGAAGACGCCGCCTGGGCCGATTAATAACTTTGCGTGCATTGGAGGGTTGACGGCCCGCGGCCCCACGCCTAATTGGCCCGCCACGCCACCGACCCGCCAAGCGGGTGTGGCCCGTTCGTCTAGCGGTTAGGACGCGGCCCTTTCACGGCTGAAACACGGGTTCGATTCCCGTACGGGTCACCATGGTGGCGGTATTGCCTAGGCAATCCGCGAAAAAGCGCCACTCCTGTGGCCCGTTCGTCTAGCGGTTAGGACGCGGCCCTTTCACGGCTGAAACACGGGTTCGATTCCCGTACGGGTCACCACCTTCTCCCAACTTCGGAAAAGCCGCTGGCGCGCCCCGCCCCAGCCCGCTAAGCCGCGCGCCCATGAGCGAGCGAAGCTTTCCCACGCCCGGATTCGCACTGGCAATCGTCGCCTGCATCATCCTCGCAATTCTGGGTGTCGATCTCGTCTACGTGGCGCTGATCTTCATCGTCTGGCTTGGCTCGCTTTATCTGGTCGTCGCACAGCCGCCCGAAGCCAGGGCCGCACCGACCGGCCCGGCCTTCACCCGCGACAGCATGGCCGACCTGTTCGAGCACTCTGAAACGCCGGTCGTCATCACCGAACGCGACCGGGTCGTGATTGCCAATCTCTCGGCACGCAAACTGCTCGGTGGCCACATCGTCGGGCAGGACGTGCGCATGTCGCTGCGTCAGCCCGAGGCGATCAAATTGCTCAACCGCGACGCCGAAGGAGGCGCGGTCGTCCGCGGTCTCGCGCGGCGCCGCGATATCTGGCGCATCAATCGCAAGACTTTGCCGGGCGAGCTTGCCGTTATCGAATTCGTCAACAAGACCGCCGAGGCGGACATCTCGCGTGCGCATACCGATTTCGTCGCCAATGCAAGCCATGAACTGCGTACCCCGCTGGCCTCGATCATCGGCTATGTCGAAACGCTTCGCGAAGACGTCGAACATCTCGACCCGACAATGGCGGACAAGTTCCTGGGCACCATCCAGCGCGAGGCGAAGCGTCTGCAGGATCTGGTCAGCGACCTCATGTCGTTGTCGCGGATCGAGGCGGAAAAGCACGAGCTGCCGAGCGATACGGTCGATATGTCCAAGCTCGTAGAACGTGCCGCGCACGACGCTGCCGGAGGCGAACGGACAGAGCTTCTCGATTTCGAAGCCAGCGACGATTTCATCGTACTCGGCGACCAACAGCAGCTCGAACAGATGGTGCGCAATCTGGTCGATAACGGATTCAAATACGGCAAACCCGACATGCCGGTGACGGTCCGCTTAGACCCCAGGGGCGACAATCGCGTTCGCCTGACCGTTACCGACCATGGCGACGGCATCGCACCCGAGCACATTCCGCACCTGACACGGCGTTTCTATCGTACCGACCCGGGACGAAGCCGCGCATCGGGCGGAACGGGCCTCGGCCTCGCCATCGTCAAGCACATCGCCGAGCGCCATCGCGGAAGGCTGGATATCGACTCGATGCTTGGCGAAGGCACGCGCGTGACCGTCACACTGCCGATCGAGAAAGACGAAACCGAAGTCTGAGGCGGAGACAAGCCTCGGCTTTCCACAGGCTTTCCACCAGCGTCATTCTGCTGCGGCCAATCTGTCACAGAAGTGTAATTTGCCGGTCATAGAGGCGTCGCCGGAACGTAATTTCCTTCAAAGGATTCGCTTCGATGACCCAGATTTTCCGCATGTCCGTTGCGGCGGCCGCACTCAGCTGCACCATGGCTACTCCACTTTTCGCCCAGGACGTAACCGTCTCGGCGGAAGAACTTGCGCAAATGCGGGCCCAGCTGTCCGCAATGGATGCCCGGATCAACCAGCTCGAAGGTGAACTGGCTTCGGCGAAGGCCGCGAACGACGCACAGGACGCCACGATCGCGGCGAATGCCGAGGCGGTCGCAGCGAAGCCCGCCCCGGTCGTCGCCACGCTTGAAAACAAGGACGGCTGGAGCTTCAAGCCCCGCGGTCGCCTGATGTACGACGCCGGCTGGACCAGTGTTCCCGCGTCGACCGGTGCCAGCGACGGCTTCGGCAATGAAGTCCGCCGCGCCCGCCTTGGCGCATCGGGCGACATCCCCGGAGGCTTCGGTTACAAGTTCGAAGTCGATTTCGCCGGTAACGAGGTCGAGGTCGCCGACGCCATTATCACCTATGAGGACGGCCCGATCGAGGTCGCAATCGGTCACCACAACAATTTCCAGTCGCTCGAAGAGCTTACCAGCAGCCTGCACACCACCTTCATCGAGCGTGCAGCCTTCACCGATGCCTTCGGATTTGAGCGTCGCATCGGCGCCTCGATCGAATATTCCAAGGGCGCGTTCCTCGCGCAGGCCGGTGTGTTCACCGACAATTTCGACGATACCGCGACCAAGAACCGCGGTGTCGATGCGCGCCTTGTGTTCATGCCCAAGGCCGGCGACGCGCAGCTGCACTTCGGCGGCTCATTCCACTACAACGACATCGACGATCCCACCGCGACTGTGCGGTATCGCCAGCGCCCGCTGGTACATTTCACCTCCGAGCGGTTCGTCAACACCGGTCGCCTCGGGGCAGACAGCGAAACGGGCTTCGGTCTCGAAGCCGCTGCCATTTCCGGGAGGTTCCATGCCGCGGCCGAAGGTTACTGGCAGAAGGTCGACATGCCCGGAATGGCCATCGATCCGACATTCTTCGGCGGGTATGTCGAAGCCGGCGTCTTCCTGACCGACGATTCGCGCGGCTACAAGGGCGGCAAGTTCGACCGGACCAAGCCGAACAATCCGGTTGGCGAAGGCGGGATGGGTTCGCTCCAGTTCAACCTGCGCTACGATCACCTCGACCTGAACGATGCGGGTATTCTCGGTGGCAAGCAGGCAGGCTATTTTGCCTCGCTGATCTGGAAGCCGACCGACTATACCGCCTTCATGGTCAACTATGGCCGTCTCCAGTACACCGACGCCGTGCTGCCGACCGCTACGGGCGATACCGACTATGGTGTCGATGCGATCGGCCTTCGTGCGCAGATCGATTTCTGACCGTCGGGCACTCAGTCGAACGATTGTCGCAATAATGTAACATTGAGGCGCTTTGGCGCCGCTAGCTATCAATCCAAGGGGCTACCCATGATCAAGACCAAATCCCTCGTCTTCGCAGCCGTCTCCGCTGCCGCTCTCGCTGCCTGCGGCGGCAGTGGCGGCGACGCTTCCCGCGATTCGATCCGCGCGGTCGGTTCCTCGACTGTCTTCCCCTTCGCCAAGGCAGTCTCGGAAGCCTTCGTGCGATCGAACCCGGAATTCAAGTCGCCGATCATCGAATCGACCGGAACGGGCGGCGGCATGAAGCTGTTCTGCGCCGGTGTGGGCGCCGACACGCCCGACATGACCAACGCCTCGCGCCG
>JBFOLW010000074.1:0-2156 GCA_040830305.1 Erythrobacter sp. | reverse complement strand
GGACGAGGCCCGCTAACGCGCGGTGCTCCTAAGGAAATCGGGAGTTTCCATGAGCAAGTTGATCCTTGTCCGCCACGGCCAGAGCGAGTGGAACCTCGCCAACCGCTTTACCGGCTGGTGGGATGTCGACCTCACCGAAAAAGGCGTTGCCGAAGCCCGCGCCGCCGGCGAGCTGATGCAGGCCAAGGGGGTGCTCCCGAGCGTTTCCTTCACCAGCGTCCAGAAGCGCGCGATCAAGACGCTCAACATCGCGCTCGAGGCCTGCGACCGGTTGTGGATCCCGGTCACGCGCGACTGGCATCTCAACGAGCGTCATTATGGCGGCCTGACCGGGCTCGACAAACAGCAGACCCGCGAAAAGCATGGCGACGAGCAGGTCCATATCTGGCGCCGCAGCTTCGACGTGCCGCCGCCCGAGCTCGAGCCGGACAGCGAGTTCGACCTGTCGGACGATCCGCGGTACGCCGGGATCGACGTTCCACGCACCGAAAGCCTCAAGCTGACCATCGAGCGCGTGCTGCCCTATTGGGAGGAGGCGATCCTGCCCCAGCTCGGCCAGGGCGAGACGGTGATAATCTCCGCCCACGGCAACAGCCTCCGTGCGCTGGTGAAGCATTTGTCGGGCATTTCCGACGACGAGATCACGGGTCTCGAAATCCCCACGGGCGAGCCGATCGTCTACGAGTTCGACGGCACGCAGGTGTCGGGCGAACGCTACTATCTGAAGGATGCCTGAGATGAGCGCCAAGGTCGCTATCGTCATGGGAAGCCAGTCCGACTGGGAGACCATGACCTGCGCCGCCGAGGTGCTCCAGGAGCTGGGCGTCGATACCGACGTGCGCATCGTCTCGGCGCATCGGACGCCCGACCGGATGTACGATTTCGCGAAGGGTGCTGCGGATGCCGGTTTCGAGGTGATCATCGCAGGCGCAGGCGGTGCGGCGCACCTCCCGGGCATGATCGCCGCGCTCACCCATATTCCCGTGCTGGGTGTCCCCGTGCAGTCCAAGGCACTGTCGGGAGAGGACAGCCTGCTGTCGATCGTCCAGATGCCCGCCGGCGTGCCGGTCGGAACGCTCGCCATCGGCACGGCGGGCGCGACCAATGCCGGGCTGTTCGCCGCAGCCATCCTCGCCAACCACGATCCCGCGCTGTCGCAGCGGCTGCAGGACTGGCGCGCGGCCCGCAGCGCGGCAGTGACCGAGCGCCCCGTCGACTGATGCTCAAGCGCGGGGCAACGATCGGCATACTCGGTGGCGGCCAGCTCGGCCGGATGATGGCAGCGAGCGCTGCGCAACTGGGCTATCGCTGCATCGCCTACGCTCCCGAAGGCGACAATGTCGTGGCGCAGGTGTGCGACGATTTGTTCGCGAACAAGTGGAACGACACTGCCGCCCTCGCCGCCTTTGCCGCGCAGTGCGATGCGGTCACATGGGAGTTCGAGAACGTCCCAGTCGCCACCGCGAGCGCCATGCCGGAGGGCCGCATTTTCCCCCATCCGCGCGCGCTCGAAACCGCGCAGGATCGCTTCAACGAAAAGCGCTTCGTCGAGGGGCTCGGCGGCAGGCCGGCGGCCTATGCGCGGGTCGATTCGCGCGCCGACCTCGAGGCGGCGATCGACCGGCTGGGCGCCCCCGGCATCCTCAAGACGCGGCGCGACGGCTATGACGGCAAGGGACAATGGCGCATCGGCTCGGACCGCGATGCGCAGGGCCTCAACCTGCCGGATATGCCGCTGATCTACGAAGCCTTCGTCGAATTCGAAGCCGAATTCTCGGTTATCCTCGTCCGCGGGCAGGATGGCGAGATCCGCTTCTGGGATTCGACCCGCAATGTCCACGAGAGCGGCATTCTCGCAACCTCCAGCCTCCCGGCGGGTGAAGTCATCGAAGCCCAGGTCGAGCAAGCGCGCGAGCTCGCGCGGCAGGTAGCCGATGTGCTCAAATATGTCGGCGTGCTCACGCTCGAATTCTTCGCCACGAAAGAAGGGCCGGTGTTCAACGAAATGGCGCCAAGGGTGCACAATTCGGGCCACTGGTCGATCGAAGGCGCGGTGACCAGCCAGTTCGAGAACCATATCCGCGCAGTTGCGGGCCTGCCGCTGGGCGATACCGCCACGGTTGCCAAGGCAGTCACGATGACGAACATCATCGGCG
>JBFOLW010000073.1:0-5480 GCA_040830305.1 Erythrobacter sp. | reverse complement strand
GAAATCGCGGCGGTTCTGGTTGGTCGTGTTGGCTGCGCTGGCCCATTGCGTATCGTCGATATGGACTTCCTCGTCCTCATCGTATTCGAAACGCGTGTATGCGTATTTGGTACGACTGCCGTTGAAGCCGGTATAGGGCGCATCGGACGGGCTCTCATACTCCTCGTCGTCGGACGTGCAGTTCCAGATGTATCGCCCGTTCGTATCGCACTCGTACCAGGTGTAGTCGCCGTCGGTATGCAGCTGCTCCTTGAGGATGTCGCGATTCTTGAGCCTGCGCGCGACATTAACCGTCTGCGAATAGGACACGATGCCGAAACGGGTGATCGATCCGTTGCCACTGTCGTCGAGCGCGCGATAGAGCCCCGAAGCGCCATTGCGCAGCCGGACGATCTTGGTGTCGCCGCCGATCGAGGGCGCCGAATTCATCGACCCGGTGGTGTCGAGAACAAGCATCACGTCATTGTGGCCGAGATCGCGCTTGGCATCGCAATTGGCCGTGATCGCGATGGTGTCGAAGCCGAAGATGTGCATCAGCGAGGTCGGTACATCCGCGCTTGCCACGCCGTTGACCTGCGAGTTGTCGTTGGGGTCCTGGACGATGGTGAAGCTGAGGTTTTGCGAGCCCATCAGGCCGTCGGGAAAATTGAAGTCGAAGAACTTGCGCGCTTCGGTCTCATTCGCGGACGTCCAGGTGGTACCCGTCATCGACTGGCGCGCTGCCAGAGAGGCGGCGTCACAGGCGTTCTGCAGTTTGGCCTTCGCCATATAGGCAAAGCTGAGGTCGAGCCCGCTGCCGATCACCACGACAAGCGGCACCAGTGCCGCGGCGAAAATCGCCAGCGTGTTGCCCTTCGTGTCGCTCCAGAGTTTTCGCAGCATGCGGTTCATCAGGTTAGCCCCCTATGTGGCGGCGTTAGCCCGTGCACCGTTAAGACCTGTTTGGTCAGCGTGGTTAACAGAACCCTTAAATTCGAATACCCGCTGAAGAAGGGCGCGATCCCAATGAAGGACCGCTCGCGCGAAATAGAATTCCTACCATACTGAACGCATCAAGAAACAACAGAGGGCAGCCGCAGTCATAACCCGCCCTCTATTACTCAATTTTCGGCGATCATTTCGATTCCGAAAGAAAACCGACCAGTGATTTGACTTTTTTCGTGCGCCATTGCGGCGTTGGTGCGACCAGCCAGTAGGCACGCGTTCCGGTTTGCGGGCCGTCGAGCACCTCGAGCTTGCCCGCATCGATCGATTCCTTGGCCAGCAACTCGGGCAGCATCGCCTTGCCCAGCCCGGCCAAGGCCGAAGACAGCGCCTGTCCGGCGTTCGAAACCGTGACATGCGCCGAGATACCGTCCTGCAGGGGGAGCCCCCAATCGATCCACTTGTCGGGCGCACCGCCCGCCTCTTTGGGACGCGCCACGGTGACGCGGCGCGCTTCGTCGAGCTCGATCCCCTGCAGGTCGCCCGGACCGTCGACCAGGCGGATCGCGCAATCGAGGTTGGCTTCGGTGAAATCGGCGTTCTCGTCAGCGACGAAGGCGAATTTGATGTCCGGGTTCTGTTCGCCGAACCTTGCGAGGCGCGGGGCGAGCCACTGGGCGTAGAATTCACGCGGACAGGCGATCGTGTAGCTATCGGAAGCCTGCCCCGCCTGCATGGCCGAAACGCTTTCCTCGAATTTGAGGAAGCCTTCGCGCAGCGCATCGAGACCCGCCGCGCCTTCCTGCGTCAGTTCGAGCCCCTTGCTGGTCCGGCGGAACAGGACCGTGCCCAGATGATCTTCCAGCGCGCGGATCTGTTGCCCGACCGCTGCGGGGGTGACCGCCAGCTCGTCCGCCGCGCGGGTAAAGGACAGGTGCCGCGCCGCGGCATCGTATACGCGCAAGGCGTTGAGGGGCAGATGGGTGCGCTTCATGGTGCGTTGCGACATAAATGCGGCAGGTGAAGGATACAAGGTGCGATGCTCAGGCCTTTCCTTTAGTCCGGCGTTGGCGCATCGTGTCGCAGAACCGTAACCGGGAGAGGGCATGCCGTCAGGACGCACCAGAATGACCGCCGAAGCATCCTCGAACCTTGCGGCCAACGACGCCGGTACGGACGCCCCGATTGCGCCGGCGGATCTTTACACCAATCGCGAACTCAGCTGGCTCTCGTTCAACCGTCGCGTGCTCGCCGAAAGCGAGAACGAACAATACCCGCTGCTGGAGCGGCTGCGCTTCCTGTCGATCTCGGCAAGCAATCTCGACGAGTTCACCATGGTGCGCATCGCGGGTCTCGAGGGACAGGTGCAGCGCGGCATCGAGACCCAGGGGATCGACGGCACCAGTCCGCGCCAGCAGCTGGCGGCGATCCGCGAACAAATGCTCGCGCTCGAAGACCGCCAGCAGAGAAGTCTTGAGACATTGCGCGGCCTGCTCGCCGCAGAAGCGATCCAGCTCGCCCCGATCGATGACCTGACCAAGCCGCAGCAGGCCTGGCTGGCGGATTATTTCGAAAGCGATATCCTGCCGCTGGTAACGCCGCAGGCGATCGATCCCAGCCACCCCTTCCCCTTCGTCGCCAATAAGGGGCTCGGGGTGATCTTCCGGCTCAAG
This sequence comes from Erythrobacter sp., assembly GCA_040830305.1. Lineage (GTDB taxonomy): Bacteria > Pseudomonadota > Alphaproteobacteria > Sphingomonadales > Sphingomonadaceae > Qipengyuania. The sequence goes on along the minus strand of JBFOLW010000073.1, from coordinate 2,883 downwards.
CGCGGCAAGCGGCAGGCCGATCTCATCGAAATGGTGCTGATCCCCAGCGGCGCACCGCGTTTCGTCCGCGTCCCGGGCGAGACAGCGATCTATGTCGCGATCGAACAGCTGGTGACGCGCTTTGCCGACCAAATGTTTCCCGGTTTCAAGATCCTCGGCGACGGCATTTTCCGCGTGCTGCGCGACAGCGATATCGAGGTCGAGGAGGAAGCGGAGGACCTCGTGCGGTTCTTCCGCACCGCGATCCAGCGGCGCCGGCGCGGCCATGTCGTGCTGCTCGAACTCGACGAGGAATGCGACGAGGTCGCCGAAGCGCTCCTGCGCGACCAGCTCGAGGTCGACGAGGAGATGATCGTCAAGAGCGACGGCATGCTCGGGCTGGCCGATCTCGCGGCGATCTGTAGCGAACCGCGGCCCGACCTCAAGTTCGAACCCTTCAGTCCGCGCTATCCCGAACGCATTCTCGAACACGATGGCGACTGCTTCGCCGCGATCCGCGAGAAGGATATCGTCATCCACCATCCGTTCGAAAGCTTCGACGTGGTGGTCGATTTCCTGCACCAGGCGGCGCGTGACCCCGCGGTCGTCTCGATCAAGCAGACGCTGTATCGCGCGGGCGACCAGTCGCCGGTGATCGCGGCGCTGATCGAGGCGGCGCAGAACGGCAAGGCGGTGACCGCGGTGGTCGAGCTGAAGGCGCGCTTCGACGAGGAACGCAACATCCACTGGGCGAGCGAACTCGAGCGCGCCGGAGTGCAGGTGATCTATGGCTTCACCGAATGGAAGACGCACGCCAAGGTCAGCCTGGTGGTGCGCCGCGAAGAGGATGGCTACCGCACCTACTGCCATTTCGGGACCGGCAACTACCACCCGATCAACGCCAAGATCTACACCGACCTCAGCTTCTTCACCGCCGACCCCGCACTGGGGCGCGATGCGGCGAAGATGTTCAACTTCATCACCGGCTATATCGAACCCGACGATCTCGAACGCATCTCGCTGTCGCCGATCGACCTGCGCAACAGGCTGTTCGAGCTGATCGACACGGAAATCGCCAACGCCAGGGCGGGCAAGCCGGCGGGGATCTGGGTCAAGCTCAATTCGATTACCAACCGGGCGATGATCGACAAGCTCTACGAGGCAAGCCAGGCGGGGGTGGAGATCCGCATGGTGGTCCGCGGCATCTGTTCGCTGCGCGCGGGGCTGCCCGGAGTTTCGGAGAACATCAGTGTCAAGTCGGTCATCGGACGCTTCCTCGAGCATTCGCGGATCTGGGCCTTTGCCAATGGCAAGGCGCTGCCGAGCCGGCAGGCCCGGGTCTATCTCACCAGCGCGGATGCCATGAGCCGCAACCTCGAGCACCGCGTCGAAGTGCTGGTGCCGATCACCAACAAGACCGTCCACGACCAGGTCCTCGGCCAGGTCATGCTGGCGAACATCCTCGATACCGAGAAGAGCTGGCAGCTCGAACCCGATGGCCACTACCACCGCCTGCGCAAGGGCGACGGGGGGTTCAACTGCCACCAGTACTTCATGTCCAACCCCTCGCTTTCGGGACGCGGGGCCGCGCTCGCCGATCGCCAGGTGCCGCGGCTGACGCTGCGAGGCTCGGGCAAGTGAACAAGTCGCGTTCGGCCAAGTGGCAGCGCCGGCTGATCCAGCCGCCGCGCGCGGTGATCGATATCGGTTCGAACACCGTGCGCATGGTGATCTACGAAGGTACCGCGCGCGCGCCCGAAGTGGTGTGGAACGAGAAGGTCGCCGCGCGCCTGGGCCGCGACTTGTCGGACACCGGGCGGATCCCGGACGAAGCCGCCGAGGAGGCGCTTGCCGCGCTCGCACGCTATGCTCTGATCGTCGGCGATCTCGGGATCGAGGATGTCCAGACCGTCGCCACCGCCGCCGCGCGCGATGCGGAGAATGGGCGCCAGTTCCTCGATGCGGTCGCTGCGCTCGGCCTCGCGCCGCGGCTCCTGTCGGGCGAGGAGGAAGCCTGCGCCTCGGCGATGGGCGCGCTGGGCGCCTTTCCCGGTGCGCGCGGGGTCGTCGCCGATCTCGGCGGGGGCAGCCTCGAACTGGTCTCGGTCGCCGACAACGAATGCCACGAAGCCTCGAGCCTCAGGCTCGGGACCCTGCGGCTGCCCGCCCTGCGCAAGGACGGGGCCGCGGCGTTCCAGTCGGCGGTGCACGAACAGCTTGCCTCGGTCGGCTGGGCGGCGGCGCATCCCGGCCCGATGTACATGATCGGGGGCACCTGGCGCGCGTTCGCGACCTATGCGATGCGCGCGGTCGATTACCCGCTGCGCGATCCGCATGGCTACACGCTCCGCCCCGACGAGGCACGGCGGCTGGCCGGACAGCTCGTCGATGCGCGGCCCGAGACACTGATGGAGATCGACGGGATCAGCGCGATGCGCGCGCATTACCTGCCCGATGCCGCCGCGCTGCTGGTCCCGCTGCTCGCCGAGATCGCTCCCGACGAGCTGGTGTTCTCCTCGTGGGGCATCCGCGAGGGCCTGCTCTACGCGCGGCTCGAACCCGCGCAGATGAAGGCCGATCCGCTGCTCGCCGGGGTGACCGCCTATGCCGCCCCGCGCGACGCCTCGATTACCGAAGCCACGCTGCTCGCGGCGTGGACGGTCGAGCTGGCCGATGGCGACGGCCGTGTAAACGAGCGTTTGCGGCTGGCGGCGGCGCAATTGTCGGGCGCGCTCCAGCGGGTCGAACCCAATCTGCGGGTCGGCCACGCGGTCGAATGGGCGCTGGGCAAGCGCTGGATCGACCTCGATGCGCGCGGCCGGGCGATGATCTGCGCCGCGCTGTTCGGCAGCATGGGCCGCACCGAGCTACCCGACCGGCTGCACGAACTCGCCGGCGGGGACG
>JBFOLW010000072.1:0-5785 GCA_040830305.1 Erythrobacter sp. | reverse complement strand
TTCGGCATGGACATGAACCTCATCGCCGACGGCAATTCGACCATCGAACACAATGTGCCGGGCGAAGTCTTCTACGAGGACGTCCTGCAGTTCTGGGCCGGTTCTCAGTCCAACTACACGCCGACCTTGACGGTGACCTATGGCGGCCTCGCGGGCGATCCCTACTGGCGCCAGGCGACCGACGTGTTCGACAACCCGCTGATGGTCCACACGCCGCCGCGCCAGTTGATCGCGCAGACCGCGCGGCGCGTGAAGGCTCCCGACTGGGCATTCGTCGACGACGAGGCCGCGCGCGAGGCGAAGAAGCTCGCCGATCGCGGAGTGAAGGTCAGCATCGGCGCACACGGCCAGCAGGCCGGTGTCGCCGCGCATTGGGAGCTCTGGAGCTTTGCCCGCGGCGGAATGAGCGCGGTCGAGGCGCTGCGCGCTGGCACGATCGAACCGGCCAAATCGCTCGGCATGGATCGCGACATCGGCAGTCTCGAAGTCGGCAAGCTGGCCGATCTTCTCGTGCTCGATGCGGATCCGAGTGCGAACATCCGCAATTCGGACAAGATCGACCGCGTGATGCTGGGCGGGCGCCTCTACGATGCGCGCACGATGAACGAGGTCGAGACGGGTGATGCACGCCGCCTGCCGTATTGGTGGGAGTAATATGAATTCAGGCGGCGCGGGGCTCCCCCCGTGCCGCCTGCCTCATCCCGGCCGCCGTGCGATGATCAGGCGACGCGGATCTGCTCGAGAAAAGCGTCGACCCTGCGTTTGAGCGCGCCAGCCTGCCCTTCCAGTTCGGTCGCCGAATTGAGCACCTGGCTGGCAGCGCTTCCGGTGGCGAGGCTGGTCTCGCGAAACTGTTCAATATGTGCGGAGACTTCGTCGGTAGATCGCGCCGCGAGATCGATGCTGCGCGCCAGGTCCTGCCCGGCCACCGATTGCTGATCGACCGCGCTCGCAATCGAGACCGAGGTCGATTCCAGTTCCTTGATCTGGTCCGCAATCGAACGCAGCGCCCCAACACTGGCTCCGGTGGAATCCTGCATCGCGCGGATCTGCTCGGCGACTTCCTCGGTGGCGCGGCTGGTTTGCGCGGCGAGTTCCTTCACCTCGCTGGCGACCACGGCGAACCCGCGGCCCGCCTCGCCGCCGCGGGCGGCTTCGATCGAGGCATTGAGCGCGAGCAAATTCGTGCGCTGGGCAATCGACTGGATCAGCTCGACGATCTGGCCGACCTGTTCGGCCGATGCGGCGAGCGCGGAGATGGTCTCGTCGGCACCGCTGGCTGTATCCGTCGCCTTGCGGGCAAGCTCGGCCGAATGCGCAGCCTGGCGGCTGATCTCGCCGATCGACATGGCGAATTCGTCCGAAGCGGCGGCCGCCGCGGTGGCGCCGCTGTTTGCCTGTTCCATCGAGGCGACGATCAGGTTGGACTGGCTCGATGCCTGTTCTGCGGTACTGGCCATGCCGGAGGCGGTCGCATTCAACTGGCTTGCAGCCGTCGCGACCCCGCTCACGACATCGCTTACCCCAGTCTCGAAATCGCGCGCCATGCGGATGAGTTCGGCCTTGCGCTCTTCTGCCGCCTGTTTGCGGCCTGCAAACAGTTCGTCGAGCTTGTGGCCCGAGCGCAGGAATGTCGCAAATGTCCGCGCGAGATCGCCGATCTCGTCATGCCGATGGGTGTTGGAAACTTCGATATTGCGTTCGCCCCGCGCGAGTCTCGCCATGTCGTCGTTGAGCTTGAGATAGGGCTCGATGACATGCTTGAGCACGAAACGCAGGCTTGCCAGGCCGCCCAGAAGCGCGATGCCAAGGACTACCAGCGTCAATACCTGCGCTGCCGGCCTGAACGATGGGATGAAGAACCCGACCTGCGCAATCCCCGTAACCAGCGCCAGCCCGCCGAGCGAGAAGATCGAGGCGATCTTCGCTTTTGCAGCGAGAGACTGGCTCATGAACCACCGGTTCAAACCGGTCAGTTGCGGACCGTCCTCGGCATTGACGACCTCGACCTCCGCAATCTCGCGGACCAATTCGTCGGCCATGATCGAACTGTATGCGTTCATCCCCAAGTACCCCTCTAAGGTCGGGGGAACATTAGGACGAGATTGCTTGAAATCGCGTTAAGCCGCCCGCACGTGTTGGAGGAACTGGGCAACCTGCGATTTGAGCGTGCTGGCCTGCGCCTCGAGCTCGGTCGACGAGTTGAGTACCTGGCTCGCGGCGGCTCCGGTTGCGAGGCTGGTTTCGCGGACCTGTACGATGCTCGCCGAAACCTCGTCCGTGGAACGGGCGGCTAGGTCGATGCTGCGCGCCAGATCCTGCCCTGCGACCGATTGTTGGTCGACTGCGGACGCGATCGAGGTGGCGGTCGATTCCAGTTCGCGTATCTGGTCGACGATCGACCGCAGCGCTCCGACACTGGCTCCGGTCGAATCCTGCATAGCGCGGATCTGGTCGGCGATCTCTTCGGTGGCGCGGCTGGTCTGCGCCGCCAGCTCCTTCACTTCGCTGGCGACCACGGCGAAACCGCGTCCCGCTTCTCCGCCGCGAGCCGCCTCGATCGAGGCGTTGAGCGCCAGCAGGTTCGTACGCTGGGCGATCGACTGAATCAGCTCGACGATCTGGCCGACCTGTTCGGCCGATACAGCCAGTGCGGAAATTGTCTCGTCAGCGCCGCTGGCCGCGTCGGTTGCCTGGCGGGCGAGGTGAGCCGAATGCGATGCCTGCCGGCTGATCTCGCCGATCGACATGGCGAACTCGTCGGATGCTGCGGCCGCAGCTGTCACGCCCTGCGAGGCCTGCTCCATCGAAGCGGTCACAGTAGACGTCTTGGTCGAGGATTGTTCGGCTGCTGCGGCCATCGAGCCGGCGGTTGTCTTGAGCTGCAACGAGGCCGACGCGACCCCGTTGACCACTTCGCCGACCGTGGTTTCGAATCTCTGGGCGAACCGGACCATTTCCTGACCGCGTTCGCGCCGGAGTGTTTCGCGCTCCTGCGCCACGTTCTCGAGACGCCGAGCGGCTTGGAGAAACACTTCGAGGGCCCGGGCGAGATCGCCGATCTCGTCGTGCCGGCCAGTTGCAGGGATATGGACGTCCTTGTCCCCCTCGGCCAGCCGCGTCGCGACAGCGGTCATCCGCTTGAGTGTCGAGGAGACGTCGCGCCCAAGATAGCGCGAGGTCATCCAGGCAATCGCGATCCCGATCCCGGCGATTCCGAAGAAGGCTACGAACAGCCACATGATCATGGTCTGGGATTCGGCGTCCGTTGTCTCGCCGATCCGCTCGATTTCGGCGCGCGTTGCCACGGCGGTTTCCACGAAGCTGCGGCCTTCGAGATAGACGCTGTCAGAAAATTCCTGCCATTGCGCCTGCGTGCCGCGGGCCCGCTGGGCTTCGGTGACGCGCATCCTGATCCGCGAGAGCTTGCTGTTGAGATCCGCAAGTTCGGGCAAAACGCTCGGCGCGACTTCGGCTGCTTGTTCTTTCAGCTGGCCGAGGCCGCGATCGGTGCTGGCAAAGGATTCGAGCGCCGAATCTAAATCGGAAGGATCGCCGGTTACCGCATAGCGTTGAACGAACAATCGACCGCCGTCGATATTCGCGACCATGCGCTCGGCCGTTACGGCGGCGGACGAGATCGCCATGCGCTCGGAGCGTGCTTCGAGGGCGAAATATCCCCCTGCCAGCGTCCCCAGCAGGCTGAGTACTACAACGGCTATGCTTGCCAGCGAGATCGCATTGAGCTTTTCGCCGACCGATTTGGCGTCCAGCCAGCCCTTCAGGCCGCCGGAGGTCTCGTCGTCGGCGAAATCTGGCTGGAAGGATTCGTGACCATCCCTCTGCCTCAAACCTTCGGGCAGATGCTCTCCGGGCAAGACTTCGTGTTCGGCAACCATGCCATTGACCATATCCTGGAGCGCGCTCATGCGACTTGGCTATCCTTGTTGGGTGTTTCGAATGGCAATCCGGTAGGCTTGCCGAGATGCTGGGCGATGTCGCGTGCCGGCATCGCCTTGAAATAGAGCCAGCCTTGGATCTGGTCGCAACCGGCGGCACGGACCATCGCTGCCTGCTCTTCGGTTTCGACGCCCTCGGCGGTCACGGCCATCTTCATGGCACGCGCCACGGTAATGCTTGAAAGCATCATTGCGCGGCTGCCGTCGTCCTCGCTCGCCTGCACGACGAGGCTGCGATCAAGCTTAAGCTTTTCGAAGCGGAACTGCCGCAGGAATCCGATCGAGGCGTAGCCGGTGCCGAAATCGTCGAGCGATATCTTGACGCCGAAGCCGCGAATCACGGCCAGGCTGCGTTCCGCGACAAGCGGATCGAGGACCAGACAGGTCTCGGTGATCTCGAGCTCCAGGCGCTCTGGGTCGAAGCCGGTTTCCTCGAGTATCTGGCCGAGGTGGATCGGGAACTCGGGGTTTCGCAACTGTGCGGCCGATATGTTGACCGACAGCGTTATGCCGTCCCATTTGATGGCATCGCAGCAAGCCTGCCTGAGCACCCACAGGCCGATCGCGTTGATCAGCCCGCTTTCCTCGGCAACCGGGATGAAGACGTTGGGGCCGACCTGCTTGCCATCGGGGCGTTCCCAGCGGAGCAGGCATTCGACGGCCACGACCATTCGCGTATTGCTGTCGACCAGCGGTTGGTAATTGAGGCGAAACTCGTTGCGAGCGAGCGCATCACGCAGCTCGTCATCCATTTCCTTCAACTGCTCGCGGCTTTTGTCGAACGTCGTGCTGAACCAGGTGCAGCGCATCTTGCCGCCACGCTTGGAGGCATACATCGCGATGTCCGCGCGCCGCAGCAGTTCGGACGAACTGACATCGTCCTGCGTGGTCCGGCGCGCCAAGCCGATGCTTGCGCCGAGCGTTAGCCGGCGATCCTCGACATGGATCGGCTTGGCAAGCCGCTCGATGATGCGCCGACAGAGGCCCTCGACCAGCGTGCCGGCCACTGGCCCGCCAATCATCATTGCGTATTCGTCGCCGCCGAGGCGATAGACGCGCGCTTCGCCATCGCTGATCTGCTTGAAAATGTTGGCGCATTCGCGGATCGCGGCGTCGCCGACGAAATGACCGTAATGATCGTTGATCAGCTTAAAGCCGTCGAGATCGATCATCGCCAGCGCCACTTCGTGACCCTGTCGGTATTCGTGCTGGATATCGAAGTGGAGCGCCCGGCGATTGGGTAGCAAGGTGAGGCTGTCGCTGCGCGAAAGCTGTTCGATACGGCGCAAGTGGCGGACAGTCAGTTGCGCGCAAATCGCTGCGGCCAGGCTAAACAGGACCGCGCCGATAACGAGGATAGTGAAGGGGCTGGCGAACCCGAGGAACCGGTTCACGACCGCAATCGACCAGGTCAGGATGAAGCTGCCGCCCAGAGCGGCCATCGGGCCGAACAGAATGGCCCGCGTGCCGCTGCTTTCGTGAGACGTGTACGAACCCACAGTCATCTCTTGACACACGCCCCTCGTTGCGACCCTGCCTGTGGGATTAGTGTGCATTCGCTAAAGAAGCGTAAATCGACGGTTTACCTTGTCCGGCAGCTTGCGTCCTACGGTCAGGATGCTGCCGCTCTCAGGCGCGAGCTGAATTGCATCGCGTCGCCGATAATCGGCGAATACAGCGACGATCCGAACTCGGAGGGCCTGAATTTGTCGGTCTGTCCTACCACCGTCTCGCCCGCCCCCAGCATGAGCCATCCATCGTGCGCGATGCCGCTGGCGAGCCTGTCGAATGCCTTGGCTCTGGTCTGGGGATCGAAATAGAGCAGG
>JBFOLW010000071.1:0-3365 GCA_040830305.1 Erythrobacter sp. | reverse complement strand
CTGCTGCGCGCCTATCGCAGCGGCGTGTTCCCGATGGCCGACCATCGCGACGATCCCGAGGTCTACTGGGTCGAACCGCGTCAGCGCGCGATCATCCCGCTCGGCGGATTCCGTCTCTCGAAAAGCCTCAGGAAAGTGCTGAGGCAGGACCGTTTCCGCGTGACCTGCAACAGCGCCTTCACGCGGGTGATCGCCGCATGCGCTGCGCCGCGCGAAGAGCTTGCCGAAAGCTGGATCAGTCACCGGATCGAGGCCAGCTACAACGCGCTGCACAGGGAAGGCCATGCGCATTCGATCGAATGCTGGCAGGGCGATGAACTGGTCGGCGGCCTGTACGGCGTCGGTTTCGACCGCGTGTTCTGCGGGGAAAGCATGTTCAGCCGGCGGACCGATGCAAGCAAGGTCGCACTGGCTTGGCTGGTCGCCGCCATGCGCGAAGCCGGTTATGCACTGCTCGATTGCCAGTTCATGACCGAACATCTCGCCAGCATGGGGGCGGTGGCTTTGTCGCAGGAAAGCTACATGGCGCATCTGGCGGGAGCCGATGGGTTACCCGCCGCATCGCTGCCAGAAACCGTCGCGCGGTTCGGCGCCTATTCCTCGCCCGGGAAGGCCATCGCGCAATCCTTGACCCAGACATCGTAGACCGGGTGTTCGACGACGTTCAGGCTTGGCGAATTCTTGAACAGCCAGCCGGAGAAGACCCGCGAGAAGCTGTCCTCCGTACCGCGATCGCGAACCAGTACCTGGACGAAGGCACCGGTTTCCTTGGGCATTTCCCAAGGCGCGGTGCGTTCACAGGCCTGCAGACGGATTATCACATCGCCGATGCGCTGCTGTTCGCCAGGCCGCAGTTCGAGATCCTGACTGACGTTATTGCGTTTGTTGAGCAGGCCGATCGTGGCGACGCGCTCTTCCATCGGGGTCCCGATACCCGCCTCCGCCGCAGGCTGCGCGGGCAATTGGGACTGCTGCAATTCTTCGGGGATCTCGGTCGCAACGGCGGCTTCGGGGGCGTCTGCCTCCTGCCCGCAAGCCGCGATCAGGGTCGCCGTCGCCAGGAGGGCGAACGCCCCGCGCATCGTCACGCCTCGGGCGACCAGGCTTCGTAATCGCCCGACGCCCGGGCGCGCTGTCCGCCGCGCTCGAGCGCGCCGGCGGGGCGGTATGCGCCTGCCGTACCGGTAGCGTTGGGCGTGAAATCCGCTTCCCAGATCCGCGCCGGGGGGAGATGGCTTTCGGGCACATCGTCGAACGCGCCATGCAGCCAGCCGTGCCATTCGCTCGGTACGCGGCTGGCATCGTTGGGACCGTCATAGATCACCCAACGGCGTTCGCGGCCGTCACCGGAGGTCTTTTTCGAGCGGTAGTACTTGTTGCCCTGCGCATCGGTGCCGACGTGTTCGCCATTGCGCGACGACCACAGGAGCGTGCCGATCGTGGCGCCGTCCCACCAGGTGAAGATCTTGCCGAGGAAGTTCATGGTCGCGCGGTTAGCCGATTCATGCGCGCGGGCCAAGCCAGTTCGACGCTCACCACTCTACCAGGTCGCCGGGTTCGATACCGAGTTCGGCAGCACGCCCGCCACGCAGCTCCAGCACACCGAGTACGGGGCCTACCGAATAGACCGAATCGAGCGAATAGGGTTCGGTCATCGCGGCGATATTGCTGATCCGCCGGTCCGGGCCGATGAAAATGATGTCGAGCGGAAGCGGCGTGTTCTTCATCCAGAAGCTTTGCGCCGTGGTGCCGTCATAGGGAAAGATCATGCCTTCGAAATCGCCCAGCTCGGTACGGAACATCAGCCCGCGCGCCTGCGCTTCCGGCGTGTCGGCGACTTCCACGGTAAACTCGATTCGCTCCGCATCGGTGGTAACAGTGAGCGGCGCCAGAGCGAGGCCCGAGACCGGATGCACGGCGGCTACGACAGCCTCCGGTGTCGCTGCGGACGATTCGGCCTGCGATTGCGGCGAACAGGCGACTGCCGCAGCCAGCGCCGCCATTGCGCCAAGCACCCTCATTCCGGCTCGTCCTGTGTTTCCGCGACCCATTGCTCGAGCTCCTCGATGCTGCGCGCCTCGACAACGCGCCGGGCGTGGTCGAACTCATGACCCGCGCGAACCATCGCGGCAAGCTGCTTTTCCTTAAGCTTTCGCAACTCATCAGGCCCGGTGTCGCCGTTCGTCGAAAAGGGGCCAAAGCGGCGCTTGCGCGCTAGCACCAACACCGCGCTGCGCCGCTCGCTCTCGGCAGGCGCGAGCGCTTGCCGCAATCCATCGCCAATTCCTGCCGCATGGAGCGCCTGTTCGACCCGCCGCGCGCCGAAGCCGCGCGCCGCCAGATCGCTCGCCTTGGCCCGGCCATAGGCCTCGTCGTCGACATAGCCCTTGGCGGCGAATCGCTCGACGATACCGCCAACATCCGGCTCTTCTTCCTCGACGAAGCCACGCTCGCGAATCTTGCGCTGGAGATAGGCCTTCAGCTTGCCTCCGCTTGTCGCGAACCGCGCGACATAACCGACCGCGAGTTCCTCCAGCCGTGTGCGATCAAGCGGTTTTGCCCGGCGGCGAGTGCGACCGAATGTTGCGCGTTCATCATCCATCGGCCATATTCCTGCCACACTCCTTTCAGATTGGGAAACGTGGGAGAGCGCATGACCTTACGGAATGCGCAAGAGATCATGCAATGAGGGAGGCCGCAAGGCCCCAGCTATTCACGGGTATCGCCGATTATTATGACCGACGCCGTATTGACGCCGACGCCGAACGACTGCGACCTGCCGCGTCGCCGTTCGGACTTCGCGACCTTCAACGAAGCCATCGATTACGCTGCGCGTAGTGCGAAAGGCCTCAATTTCCACGACATGCGCGGAACGCTGGCACGGGTCTATCCCTATGCCGAAATGCGTGAAGACGCGCTCGAGGCGGCCTACCGGCTGGTCGAGATGGGCATCCAGAAGGAAGACCGCGTCGCGCTGGTCGCCGAAACCAGCCCCGAATTCGCCGCGCTGTTCTGCGCCTGCACGCTGATGGGCGCCTGGCCCGTGCCGCTCCCCCTGCCGACCACTTTCGGCGGCAAGGAAAGCTATATCGACCAGCTTTCGGTGCAATTGCAGAGCTCGGACCCCAAAATCCTGATCTATCCGGGCGAAATCGCCGAGATGGCGAAGGCTGCTGCCGACCGCCAGGGGTGCGATGGGGAAAGCTGGGAAGACTTCGCCCAGCGCGCTGCCCCCGAAATCGACCTCCCCGAAGCGCAGCCGGACGACATCTGCTACCTGCAGTACTCATCGGGTTCGACCCGCTTCCCGACCGGCGTCGCGGTCACTCACGAGGCCTTGCTGCACAATCTGCGCGGTCACGCCG
>JBFOLW010000070.1:0-3241 GCA_040830305.1 Erythrobacter sp. | reverse complement strand
TCACCCCTGCCATTTCCTTTTCTTTCCGCGCTTGTGCGCTGTCGGTGCCCGCTCTATCGCGCGTGGCATGACCGACAAGAAAAGCGAACGCGATCTGTCTGATCGCAAGTTCTACCCGGCCGATGAAGAGGCCGAATTCGAGAAAACCCTTCTCCACCAGACGCCGCAGACCGCGCACCCGGCCTACAAGCTGGCTTTCCAGGACACCGATTTCCTGCTGCGCGACGAATTGCGCCCGGTGCGTTTCCAGCTCGAATTGCTCAAACCCGAAATGCTGCTCGACGAAGCGGGCGTGGGATCGACGCTGGTGGTCTACGGTTCGGCGCGCATCCCGCCGCCCGAATCGGCGCAGACCGCGCTCGACGGCGCCAAGGACCTGCCCGAGGACGAACGCCGGGTGGTCGAGAACCTCGTCAAGAAGAGCAAATATTACGCGGAAGCCTACAACCTCGCGAAGATCGCCTCGGAAAAGTCGATCGTCGAGGACGGCAAGCGCCAGTTCGTCGTCTGCTCGGGCGGCGGTCCCTCTATTATGGAGGCGGCCAACAAGGGCGCCAGCGATTCGGGCGCGGAGAGCGTCGGGCTCAACATCATCCTGCCGCACGAGCAGGCACCCAACAGCTATGTGACGCCCTATCTCTCGCTCAATTTCCACTATTTCGCGCTGCGCAAGATGCATTTCCTGCTGCGCGCCAAGGCGGTGGCGGTGTTCCCCGGCGGGTTCGGCACCTTCGACGAGTTCTTCGAGCTGCTTACGCTGATCCAGACAGGCAAGATGAAGCCGATGCCGATCCTGCTGTTCGGCCGGGATTTCTGGACCAGGGTGGTCGATTTCGAGGCGCTGGCCGACGAAGGTACGATTTCGAAGAAGGACCTCGACCTGTTCCGCTGGTGCGAAACCGCGGATGAGGCCTGGGATCACATCTCGGCCTTCTACGACCTCGACCGCTAAACCTTTTCGGAAGGCTCCAGCCGGCGCACCGCTTGGTGGCCCAGGGGGCCGGAGCCTTCCCCGAATTGCGGCGCGTTTTCGATCGCGGCAAAGGTGAATGCCCGCGCAATGCGGATCGCATTGGTGAGCGGCTGGCGATAGCCGAGCATCGTAGCAAGCGCCGCGGAGAGCGTGCAGCCGGTCCCATGCGTGTGCCGTGTATCGATCCGCGCATGCGCGAAACTGGCGAGCTTTCCGCTGGGCGACACGATCCGGTCGACGACCTGCGTCTCGTCACCCGCGTGGCCGCCCTTGGCCAGCACCTGCACTCCGTAGCGATCGGCCAGCATCTTCGCCGCGTCGAACATATCTTCATCGGCGATGTCATCGCGTCCGGTCAGGACCGCGAGCTCGGGCAGGTTTGGGGTGACGATGGTCGCGATGTCTAGCAGGGCCGCGAAACCGGCGATGGTCTCCTCGTCCGCCAGGATCGACCCGCTGGTCGCGACCATCACCGGATCGAACACGATCGGCCCGGCGAAAGTATCCAGCCGTTCGGCGAGCAGGCGTGCGGTCTCGGGCGACCCGAGCATCCCGATCTTGATGGCATCGACGCCGATATCCGCCAGGCAGCTCTCGACCTGATCGAGCACGAAGCCGGGCGAGAGCGCTTCGACGCCTTGAACGCCGCGCGTGTTTTGCGCGGTTACGGCGGTTATCGCAGTCATTGCATAGCCGCCGAGCATGGTGATGGTCTTGATGTCCGCCTGGATACCCGCACCGCCGGAGCTGTCCGATCCGGCGATCGACAGGATCCGGGGTGGGGGTGAATGCGTCGACGTCACTGCTTGAACTTCCGCTCCGTGCCCGGAGGAAATTTCTCGTGCAGCTTTTTCGCACGCGTCGGCCGGTCCATCAACTCGCCGCCACAGTTGGGGCATGCATCATCGAGGTCGTCGGCACATTCGGCGCAGAAGGTGCACTCGAAGCTGCAGATGAATGCCCCCGGTGCCTCCGCCGGAAGATCGGTACCGCAGCGTTCGCAATCGGGGCGCATTTCGACCATCAGGCGGCTTCCCTTATGGTATCGCAGATCCGGTCGACGACGGATTCGACCTGCGCCCCATCGTCACCTTCGGCCATGACGCGAATTACCGGTTCGGTGCCCGAGGGGCGGATGACCAGGCGACCCTTGCCGGTCAGCTCGGACTCGGCGGCGGCGATGACCTGCTGGACCGCCGCATTGTCGAGCGGCTTGCCACCCGCATAGCGGACGTTCTTGAGCAGCTGGGGTACCGGGTCGAAGACATGCAGCAGCTCGCTAGCCGGGCGTCCCGATTGCACGAGGCTGGACAGCACGCGCAGCGCCGCCACCGTGCCATCGCCGGTGGTGCCGTGATCGAGCAGGATCATGTGTCCCGACTGTTCGCCGCCGACGTTGAAGCCACCGTCCTTCATCCGCTCGAGCACATAGCGATCGCCGACCTTCGTGCGTTCGAGCGTGAGACCCAGGCCGGCGAGATAGCGTTCGAGACCGAGATTGGACATGACGGTGGCTACCACCCCGCCACCGCGCAGTTCGTCGGTTTCCAGCAGGCGGGTGGCGATCAGTCCCATGATCTGGTCGCCGTCGACGGTCTCGCCCTTCTCGTCGATCACGATCAGCCGGTCTGCATCGCCATCCAGCGCGATACCGATATCCGCGCCTTCTTCGACCACGCGGGCCTTGATCGCATCGAGCGCGGTCGAACCGACGCCGTCGTTGATATTGGTTCCGTTGGGCTCCACGCCCATGGCAATAACGTCCGCACCCAGTTCCCAGATCGCGCTGGGAGCGACCTGATAGGCCGCACCATGCGCGCAATCGAGCACGATCTTGAGACCATCGAGACGGATATCGGAGGCGATCGATTGCTTCACCGCGTGGATATAGCGGCCGCGGGCATCCTCGATCCGGCGAGAGCGTCCGATATGTTCGGGCGCAACCAGCGGCGGCTCCTGGTCGATCAGCCGTTCGATCTCGGCCTCGGCCTCGTCGCACAGCTTGAACCCATCGGGGCCGAACAGCTTGATACCGTTGTCCTGGAACGGGTTGTGGCTGGCCGAGATCATGACGCCGAGATCGGCGCGCATCTCGCGTGTAAGCAGCGCGATTGCCGGAGTCGGCACGGGGCCGGTCATGATCACGTCCATGCCCACGCTGGTGAAGCCCGCGACCAGCGCGCTTTCCATCATGTAGCCCGACAGGCGGGTGTCCTTGCCGATCACCACGCGGTGGCGGTGGCCGCCGCGCAGAAAATAGGCGCCAGC